>JANTHR010000132.1 GCA_024762315.1 Sulfurovum sp. | reverse complement strand
TATTATGATGATAGATACCATGTCATGGAGATCGTTCAAAAAAGAAAAGAACTTGCCCGGCAGATTAAATTTTTAGCAGATTCTCTTGGATTTAGGGTTTCTTTGATCAAGAAAAAAGCCACTATCAAGTCTATAGGGTATGAAAGTGATGTCTATAGGGTGCGTATCGTAGGACATTTGGATACCATACCTACAAAGATAGTGCGAAAACAGGCACGACCTCTGGTCTCAAAAAGAGAGCATTTACATACAGGCATAAAAGTTGAATACGATAAGGTAGATGACTATTATGGATTTGTATTAGACGGAAATCATCTGTTCTTGCTTGAAGACATGACGGTAACACACAATACGGCCCTGGTACTCAACATGGCACTCAAAGCCATAGAGCGTAATGAGGGTGTGGCATTCTTTTCACTGGAAATGCCGGCGGAACAGTTGATGCTGAGACTGCTTTCGGCAAAAACATCCATCCCTTTGCAGGCACTGAGAGTAGGTGACCTTAGAGATGAGCAGTGGTCTCAGCTCTCTGCAGCAACCGATGAGCTTTCCCAAAAGAAACTCTTTGTAGATGACGGGGGGTATGCGACCATTCACCATGTACGAAGCAAGTTGCGTAAACTTAAAGCACAGCATCCCGAGATCTCTGTAGCGATCATTGATTATTTGCAGTTAATGAGTGGAGAAGGACGGGAAGGAAGACAACAGGAAGTCTCTGAAATTTCAAGAGGATTAAAACAGCTTGCAAGGGAACTTCAAATCCCCATCGTGGCACTTTCACAGCTTAATCGTGGGGTAGAAAGCAGAGACAATAAACGTCCAATGCTCTCTGACTTGCGTGAGTCCGGAGCCATAGAGCAGGATGCCGACATTATCCTCTTTGTGTACCGTGATGACGTTTACCGTGAAGCACAGGAAAAAGAGAAAGAGATGAAAGCCAAAGCAGAGGGTAAAGAGTATACTTCTGAGTTTAGAAAAAAACCTGAAGAGGATGCGGAGATCATCATAGGGAAACAGAGAAACGGCCCTACAGGTACGGTTGAGTTGATCTTTCAGAAGAAATATACACGCTTTGTAGACAAAACGATCTCTCCTGCCTTTGAAGTGGTGTATGAAGAGGGTGACATCCCTGCCAATACGGGGAATATTTCTGTGGATATGCCACCGATATAATTAAAAATTAAAAATTAAAAATTAGAAATTGAGGGGTCTGCTTTGGAAAAGCCTAAGCTTTTTGAGAGTACAAAAAGTTTTGTTTGGACGATAGCAGTTTTAGTTATTTTCCTTCTTGTGAGACTCTTCTTTGAATACCAATCCTATCAGAATTTTACTTCCAAACCTTTTTACTATACCTATGCGAAAGTACTTACTGCCTATAAAAAATCCAAAAATGGAAGAGCGTATCAGGTACTCAAGTTGCATGGTGAAGACGGATCGTTTTTTTATACTACAACACATAGAAAAAATGATTTTTCATACAAAAGATTACGTTTACAGTTGTTTCCTAATAAGGATATATCGTTCAAAGATTATTTGGGAACATTCTATGTGAAAAGCCGTATTAAAAAAGTACAAAATCTTCCCAAAACTTTTAAAGATGCATTACTGGGAAAGGTGGCTTCCCAGCATAAGGATCTCTCCCTGCAAAGTTTCTATAATGCCATATTCTTTGCCACTCCCATAGCAAAAACACTGCGAGAAAAAATAAGTATGCTTGGCATTAGTCACTTGGTGGCTTTGAGCGGGTTTCATTTGGGTATATTATGGGGATTGGTCTATGGCTTATTGCTTTTGGTCTACAGACCGATACAGCAAAAACATTTCCCCTACAGGCATGCACTCTTTGACGTAGGACTGGTCGCTATGATCTTTTTAGGGGCTTATCTTTGGTTTGTCGATTTCCCTCCTTCCCTGGTACGTTCTTATGCTATGGTACTTGTGGGCTGGGTCGTACTTTTACTTGGCATTGAACTGCTAAGCTTTACATTTTTGACAACCATTTTGTTAACACTCATCGTACTTTTCCCTGCCTTGCTGGTTTCTCTGAGCTTTTGGCTCTCTGTCGCAGGCGTATTCTATATTTTCCTTTTACTCCAATATGCAAAAACGTTCAATAAGTGGATGATCACACTACTGTTCATCCCGCTTGGCATTTTTACTTTAATGCTTCCTGTAGTCCATAGTATCTTTGGTGTGACAAGCACGTATCAACTTTTGTCGCCCCTGTTGTCACTTTTGTTCATTCCTTTTTATCCGATGGTCATACTGCTGCACCTGTTGGGGATGGGAGATCTGCTCGATGCAGGTTTGCAATGGCTCTTTTCCCTGCCGCAAGGGAATGAAGACAAATTTTTGCCTCTATGGGCCATGTTGGGGTATGTGGCTCTTTCCATTGGAGCCATATGGCAGAGGAAGTTGTTTTATGTGGTATTTGGGCTGGCTTTTGGATACAGCGGATACCTCTTTTTGTAGGGTTGACATAAATGTATATACATGTCAAAATTTCTAATTTCTAATTTCTAATTT
>JANTHR010000131.1 GCA_024762315.1 Sulfurovum sp. | reverse complement strand
TCTGTTTTGTTGACGATCCGCTACTAAGCCTGCAAAATATCTACCGGATCCTGAAACCGGACGGTTATGTGATTATCGGTTTTGTAGACAGGAAATCAGATCTCGGCAAAAAGTATGAGAAAAACCGCCGTAATAGTCGTTTTTATGGTGAAGCCCGATTTTATGATGTAAATGAGGTTATCGGATTGTTAAAAAAAGCCGGTTTTTCCGAGATAGTCTGTACCCAAACTCTTTTTGGAAAAGATCTGAAACATATGAACACTGCAGTCAAAAATGGGTATGGGGAAGGAGCCTTTGTAGCTCTTCGAGCCCACAAAGATGATCATGGGAGAGGTGAAACAGAAATATCTTAACAGACTTTTTGTTTTACAGAGAGTGTAAAGGGAATCCGGAATCTCGGAGAAACTCTACCAGTTCCTTTGTATGTGTCTTGATCTTTTCCACTGATTCATGACCTGCACTTTCTACTGCCAAGAGCCTGATATTTGACCGCTTGCATTTCCTCTTGATGATCAATGCATCTTCCACCGGCACTGTCAGGTCTGCCTTTCCATGGACCAGAAGGACCGGGCATTTGATGCGGCATACAGTATTGACAGGGGCTATCTCCTCATAGCGGTATCCGATCACCCACTCGACATAACGGATGACGAAGGTGACCAGGAAGGAAGGGATATGCTTTCGCTTCAGAAAGCGCTGCATCATCCATTCGGGATGTGCAAAGGCAGAGATACTGATCACGGCATCAATATCATTTCGTCTGGAAGCCGCAAACAGTACTGCTCCCCCACCGACCGAGTGTCCCAACAGTGCTATTTTTCGGGAATATCCAGGATACTTGTACTTGAGCCATTCAATTGCCTTTTCCAAATCCTCAGCGAATCTTGGAAGGGATGAAAAAGTGTCCCTATCACTGCGTCCATGGTTACGTGCATCTACCAGCAGTACATTCATTCCGGCCTGATGAAAAGGAAGAGCCATAGGCAGTATCTGTTCTGCATTACCACCCCATCCATGGAGGATCACCATAGTGGTAGTGGCGCACCGGGAATCGGGAGCAGCCAGCCAAATAGCTGTTTCTGTAAAACGGTAGGAATGGAGACGGTCTGAAATACAAGACCCAGTCTACCAGGATCCGTCTTCTCAGGATTTCTGGGTACCCGGAAACCAAGATGGATCATAGCCAGCGACAGTAGCAGGATTGCTGTGAAGATCAAGCTGATAATGAGAAAATACCATATGTCTCTTTTCCTGCTTATCTCTTAAGGGTCAATAGTATTGGAGCAGATGTCACTGTTATGTTCATGATCATTGTATCCAAGTAGCGGTCACCTTTTACGGGACAACTTTCTCGCATAATAGAGATGATTATCATATTCCAGCTCAAGCAGTTTTCCTTCATCGATCAGATCAGTGACGACACTCCAGCTACTATTTGCTTTCTTCAAAAATGCCTCTACAGCCTCTTTTCGCATCGGATGTACCGATGTAATACTCAAAAGGTCTGATTTTGCATCACCGGTAAACGCAAAATCATCACCTTCGTATCCGATGATCAACTCTGTATCGATACCATGGTCGGTAAATATCTGATACGCCATTGTCAATACCTCTTCCCCAGGTGCTTTGACCCACTCTTCGGCCGGTGGTCTGGTCGGAATGGAGATGTAGCTTTTCGTCGGTTGTATTTTTTGTAAAAAAGCTGCTATTTTGGTCAGCTCTTCTTTGGAATCGTTTATCCCATCAACAAGCATTGTCTCGGTAGCATAAAAACCTCGGAATTCTGACTTGAAATCGATCATCCCCTTCTGAATATCGTCAAGTTTCAGGCTTTTATTGGCTCGATTGACTTTATGCCATAGATGTTCGGTAACAGCATCCACTTTTAATGAAACCCAGTCCGCTTTGCACAGATCCTTACGTACATCTTCCCGCCAGATCAATGAAGCATTGGAGATAACAGCGATTTTTATACCAAATTTATGAAGTGCTTCGATCTCATCACCCAGGTGAATATCGAGGGTCGGCTCACCATCGGGGACAAAGGCGAGATAATCAATCGTCTCATTTTTCTCTTTTGCCGCTTCTATACGTATTTTAGCCGATGCGACCAGATCATCTATTGCATAAAAAGGTGTTCTTTCAATCTGATTGTGAAGTGTTCTTCCTAACTGACAATAGACACAGCCATAAGAACATACTTTTGCGGGAATATTGTTAATTCCCAAACTTCTACCCAGTCTTCTTGAGGGAACGGGTCCAAAGCTTAATTTTTCCAGTTCTTCTGTTTTCATTTGTAACTCTTTTCATCTAATTTGATATAATTTGTTTAGATCATAGTATAATCTATTTTATATGAGGATAGCGTAAACCATATACATCATGTTAATAACAGAACAGAATACTCAATAACAAACATAAACTTTCTCCTGAAATTTTCATGACCAGAGTTCGTATCACAGCTGGAAGAATTTCTCTTACCGAACTTGAACTTTCAAATGATCAGGATACACCTTTCCATAAAGAGATC
>JANTHR010000130.1 GCA_024762315.1 Sulfurovum sp. | reverse complement strand
ACGACCAGTAACCGCCTGAGGCTGTATGTTCAAAGACAGGGTCTATACTAGGGGCGTATCTACGCTTATCTACTATGGAGTTAAGCTCATGGGCATTGGGCAGTCGCCAGTCGTTATGACCATCTAGGCTAAGTGCTTCACAGTGCGCAATAGCTGCTTTCCACTGCATCTGATAGCCCACTGTGTCATCTTGCCACTGTAGTCCTGTGGCACTGTCTGTAACAGTGTTGCCATTTTTTGTAAAATCTGCCAAAAGCAGTGTATTAAATGCGAGTGTAATCAAAAGGATCTGTTTCATTGATGTTCCCTACCTTATTCATAAGATTATAGCTATTTGCGTGTTTTGCATGACTCACAAATGAAGCTTGCACAGATAAAAACTGTTTTATCTGTGCAAGACCCATTTTTCCTCTTTGGGCTTCATACTCTTTTAGGTATTTTGCTTTTTTATATTTGTAATTATTGACAACCCGTTGACGTACCAACGTATAATCCGGACGTATGATGTACCCCAGGAAGTCCAATCCTTCGCTATGAGGTTTTAATTTCGTATCACTTCTTAGGATGAGCCCTAGCTTCTCCCATAGATACCTCTGTATCTCTGCCTTCCATGCCTTCAATTGCTCTTTACTTTGAGAAAAAAGCACAAAATCATCAACATACCGAATATATCGCTTTACCTTAAGCCCACGCTTGACAAAATTGTCAAAATCATTCATATAAACATTGGCAAAGAACTGACTGGTGAGGTTGCCTATGGGAAGCCCTCTTCTTTTGGGTATCTTGAAAAGTGTTTTGTGCTCAGGAAGCAATGCCAGCTTACGCTTGTCTCCTTTAAATACATAGTCTTGTGTGGGATCATGAAACAGTATCTTTCTACTCAAATAAAGTATAGATGAAACATCCAAGGTGCTTTCTATCACCTCTTTTTTGATCTTCTCAAAGAGTATCTCTTTATCAAGATGATAAAAAAATCCTTTTATATCCAGCTGCAGATAAAAACCATTGGGTGTTTGTCTCATATATCTTTGTGCTTGTTTTTGTGCAAGATGTATGCCTTTTTCTTTGCGGTTATTGTAAACATCATGTATGAACTTTCGCTCAAAAAGTGGCTCAAGTTCATGGACAAGCACGTGGTGTACCACCCTATCTCTAAAGTCAGCTGCGAAAACTTCTCTAAGCTTGGGAGATGTTGTCAAAAAACAGAGCGAACGTCCTATCTTGTAACGATAGGTGGAAAGTTCACCCTGTAAGTTCCAAAGGTTCTCTATCAGGTTACTTTCAAATGCTAATTGATTGAAAGTATTGCGTTTGTTTTTTCTGCATGCCATGTAAGCACGGTAAATAGTGGAAAAACTAAACACTTCTGACATTTTTACTCTCCTGCTCTCACACAACGCACATAATTGTTATTGTTCTTATTGTTGTTGTTCTGGTTACCATTGTTGAAGTTCACGTTCCATGCATTGTTGGCATTGTTAGCATTGGACGTAGACGACCAGTAATTGCTTGAGGCTAAGATAAGTGCTTTATTTGTGCCATTGTCTACAGAAAAGCCATAGACATGGACTCTTATACGCTTCGGTAAAAGCACCGCACAGTAAAATGGCGCACTATCTAATGAGCTATTCATAAAGATACTCGGGCACTGGCGCCTAGCCAGGCTTGTGCTTGCTTGCAGACAGATACACTCAACAGTGAACTATGCTCAAACTGTTTAAAACTCTTAAAAGCTTTTATCTCTTTAGCCAGCAGAATCATAAGCTTAAGCTTTTCACACTTCTGTACAAGTTCTCGCAAGCATACTACTCTCTCTTCTGCTTTTTGCACATTGGCACTGTTGACCAGATACAGCATTTCTCTTGAGGTCTCTCTCATCTCACTTCCTATACCGTACTTATGGTACTTTTCCATGTTTTTGACCATGCTGTCCAAGTAGACACATAGGTCAAGTGCAGCTTTAAATACAGGCAAATGTTCACTTCTCATGATGGCTCTTTTTCTATCTTATCAAAGGGACAACTACTGTCCTGCTCTCACACAACGCACATAATCGTTATTGCCCTTAGCGCCGTTGCTCTGGCCACCATAGTTGAAGTACACGTTCCATGCAAAGTTGGCACTGTTAGCATTGGACGTAGACGACCAGTAATGGCCGGAGGCTGTATGTGTAAATACAGGGTTTATAGCAGGACTAAACTGACCCAAGTCTACAATACCATAGAGCTCTTCACTCGTAGGTAGTCTCCAGTCACTATGTCCACCCAGTGTAAGGTTCGCACAGTAAGTTGCCGCCGTGTCTCCGCTGGTGTCAGAGTAGTTACCGGCATTGTAGTTCGCCTGTGTGACCCATGGCTTGCTCACAGTCGCTGCTGCAGCATCATCCTGCCACTGTAGCCCCGTGATGTGGTCTGTAACTATGTTAGTCGCGTCATCTCTTGTGTAACTAGGTGTCACCCCTGTCTGGTAGTAGCCATCATCTTTGATGCTGCCGTCAGTTACTTCATTACCAGCTTCATCATAGCTTTTGGTTTGTCCGGTTTTTTTGA
>JANTHR010000129.1 GCA_024762315.1 Sulfurovum sp. | reverse complement strand
GTACTTTTTAATGCTTCTTGTGTTGCACTAAGAACTACTATAGGAATGTCTAACTTTTTTGGCATTTGAAGTATATGTTTTCCTATCTTTGCAATATTATCATCAAGCACATGACCCTGGAGTTGACCATTGGGGTAAACAGCATCTACAAGGACTATGCCCCTAACCTCATGGGCATACTTTTTGGCAAAATACTGCATATAAAGTCCACCTAATGAATGCCCTACCAAAATATAAGGACTTTCAAGTCCTTTTGCTTGTAGTAATTTTTTCACTAAGTCTACTGTATCATCCAAGTGATTTTCGGTGTCTTCTAGCACTTCATTTTCTATGACTGTATCCACTCTATCGTAGGCAAAAAGAGTGTACTCTTTTGCAAGAGATATAAATACTTCATCCCAGTACTTCATACAAGAAACCCCTGAACAAAAACCATTTTCAAATACGATTGTGGGTGCTTCATTTTGAACATGTGCACATTTCACTTTACGCCCATCCATAAAGACATCACTACTCATACGTACAAAATCACGCAATGGTTTTTTCAGAAGCATTCTGTAGTATTTCATCTATTCTACCTTTATCTTAACCCCTCATCAAAGCCAGAGTCTATAGAGAACTTAAACTCTATTTTATCCTTTAAAAATCCTATCTCATCTGTGGGCATAATATCTACAAACTGTATCTTTTTATCTATTCTCTTTTTTATACGCTCTTTGAGGCGGTGTAATACAAGAACTTCATCGACAAGTACACCTTGAATACTGCTATCGTTGGCTACATATATCTTACCTTCTGTGTAAGGCAGAAGTGTTGCTCTTTTAACGCCTCTGTTTTGTGCTACGGAGTCGATGAAGTTATTGTATGTGGGGGTAAGAAGTTGTTTTTTTAGATACGCTCTTTCTTTCTCTTCCACTTTTTTGAAGAAACTAATGGGCTTTTTGTACTCACCAGAACTGAGGTCATCCTCTTCTATCCCTACTTTTTCTGCTAGTTTTTCTACACTGTAGTGCGGGAGTATGACCCCTATGGAACCTACCATCGCATTTTTGTTCGCAATCAGTGGCTTGATAGCAGAAGCAATATAGTAGCCGCCACTGGCTGCTACTGACTGAATGTACATCGTGACATTTTTCTCTTTATGATAATCTTTGAGATATTCACTAAGCTCCTCAGAAGCTGTAGGTGAACCACCCGGAGAATTCATGATAAAAAGTACTTCACTGTAAGCATTGTCTTTTTTCACTTTGTCCATGTGTTCAATGACTTCATTCACAAACGCTTGTGTGACTGGCTTGTTAAAATCCACCACTGCCACCTTGTCACCTAGTGGTATCATCTCTCCAAATGCACCATACTGCCTGGCAAGATAGACAATGAGAGCCACTTCAGCAACAATGGCCAATATAAACATCCATGTCTTTATTTTTGCACTTGCTAAGTCCCACCCTGCCTTTTTTTGTTCTAGTACTTCTTTATCTTCTTTTTGTCCAAAGCCAAATAATGCCATAGATTATTTCCTTATACTATTGAATTTTTCTCTTTATGTTTGTAACTCTCACTGCGTGTTAGAAAGTCCAAGTTTTTTAGCAATATCTGCTTCACAACACACTTGGGCGTTGTCTACTTCACCGTGTTCCTCCACATACTCAATACCCCAATAATACATCTCTTTACACACAGTTCTTAGTTTTTCTCCAGCTGGTGTGAGTGAATAGACTACTTTGGGTGGGACTTCTGCAAAAACCTCACGGTTAATGATGTTTTTTTCTTCTAACTCTTTGAGTTTGACTGTTAAAGTTTTTTGGGTAATTTCTGAAATGGACTCATGGAGTTCTTTAAAACGCATACTTCCACCAAGCAGATTCCAAATGATAAACAGTTTCCACTTATCGTTAAATATATCTAATGTGACTGCTACGGAACACACATAGCTTTTATCATTTATTTTATACATCTGGTTTCCTTATATTTTGTATTTTACCATAAAGTAATCTAATTTCTATTACTTACCTAAATTACTGTAAGAGATATTTAAGTAAATAAAGGTTAAATTTTCATATACACATATTCAAAAGGATAACCACAATGGAAAACAACTTCACAAAAGCAATGGACTTTAGACACGCGTGTAAAATATTTGATGAGACCAAGACCATCCCGGATGATGAGATGCACTACATTTTAGAAGCGGGTAGAAAATCACCCTCATCTTTTGGTATGGAAGGATGGAAGTTTTTGGTCATCACCAATGAAGCCTTAAAAGCCAAGCTTCGTCCCCACTGTTGGGATCAGGTTCAGATCACTTCATGTTCCCATCTGGTCATCGTACTTGCTGCCATAGAAAATGTCAAACCCCAAAGCGGTGAGGTTGAGAAACGTTTCAAAAGACGTGAGATGCCTCAGGAAAGCCTTGATTTTTATATGGATATCTATGCCAAACACCTTGAGAAAACGCTCAGCTCAGATGAAAACATCTACCATTGGACATCCAAACAAACCTACATACCTTTGGCAAACATGATGACCGGCGCGGCTTATATAGGCATAGATTCTTGTCCTATAGAAG
>JANTHR010000128.1 GCA_024762315.1 Sulfurovum sp. | reverse complement strand
CGATCTCCTCTTCTGTCAAGCCATACAGGTCATACACCATCCGATCGATTTGGGCTTCGAGGCCAGCGGTGTCCTGATTTTGTTTTTTATGTTCTATGATCTGGTCTACCAGGTCTGTAAACGGTTGTTCATCCTCGCATTCAGCAATTGGCAGCAATTCAAGTTTAAATTTTTTCCATCTGTTCGTTCCCATTCCAGTAGTCGTCGATATGTGCTCAAAATACCATTTGGATAAATTAGAATTTAAAACAGCCAACAAATATTTCAAAGACTCGCCTGTCATGATAAAACTCGTCGCTTCAACATAGATGCCACTTTCATCATACGCAAACTTTGGTGCATCCGAAATCTCTCCCCAGACAATTTTTGGTTTATCAAAATCTTTCAAATATGCACAGTTTCTAAGATTGTATGGTGTTTTCCCTTGATCATAACGTTTTTCAATTTGCGGATAAAACTGATCCAAGTATTCTTTTATTGCTGGATATTCATCAATTTCTACAGGTGGATTATTGTGTGCATTAATCAGCCACATATCCGCCCATTCAATAGCATACTTTTGTACATCCCGTCCACGCACCATAGGCTTGAGCAGTGCTTCACTTTTTGGATCTTCTACAATGAGCCGGTTTCTGGTTTCCGTACCAATAATAAATGCTTTGTTGAAACCCGTTTTTATTCCGTAATTGATGGATATATCCCACTCTTTGAGCTGCTTTCCTCTCTCTTCTATTTTCCGCATGAGCCTTGCGTCATCCTCACCGCTTGATGCAAAAGCTGTTATCGCCTCTTTCAGCGTCTCTACGGTTGCACTCTTGGCATCGAACTTTTTGATATTGACCGTTTCCATCTTAGCCGGCTTGCTTCTATCTATCGTGACGATACACGTCTCCACCGTTGCCTCTTCAAATATCTGTGTATCTTCGAAGTTGATGATCTGCACCGATGCACCGGATGCAGAAAAAAGATCTTTAAGCGCCTCGCCGTATTTGGTCTTCAGCCAGCTGTTTGAGGTGATGAGTGACAGTGAAGCATATTGATTCAAAATGCAAATACCTTTTTCAAAAAAGAGTGACAGTATATCTCCACTTTTGTCAAAGACCCTGTAGTCAAACTGGTTGTAGTCGATCCCCTTGAGTTTGTTAAGCGGAATATACGGCGGATTGCCGATCACCACATCAAATCCGACAAAATTCCCCTCATCATCCAGCACTTCAGGAAACTCAAATCGCCACTCAAAGGAGTTTTCATACACTTTGCCTTTCTCTATCTCTTCTATCGCTTGTTTGGCTTTGGTCACTTTCTCCAGAAGTTTGGCTTTCTCTTTTTTCTTAGTGGCAGTCAATTCTTCTTCAAATAAATTACCATGATACCCATAGTTAAACTCCAACGCATCGAGTTGCATGTCACGCTTTAAGCCATCCATACCATACTCTTTAACATACCTACCCAGCTCTCGTTTGTAAGTTTCTGTCTGTTTCCACTGTGCTTTGAGTGTCAGACCAAACATACCCTTGACATCTTCTATAGCAGAACGGATATCCTCTTTAGTAGAGAGAAAGTTCCCCTCTTTATAATCCTTCACTGAAGCCTTGTAGCGTTCTATAGCATGTTTGATGTTTGGTATGTCTATCTCATCCTCTAATCCATATCGGCTTATGAGAGAGTTACCCACTTTGATGTTGATGTCAATATTTGGCATCGTAACCAGTTGGTTCGACTCGTCATAATACGAGTTCTTGAGCAGTTCTATCCAGAGTCTGAGCCGTGTGATCTGTGCGGAGTTGGGGTTGATGTCTACGCCAAAAAGTGAGTTCTCTATGATTTTTTGTTTCTCAGTAAAGAGCATTTTTTGTATGCGTGTAGCTTCTTTGGACTTTCGCTTGTATTCAAATATCTCACCCTCATCATCTCTGACTATGAGTTCATCATTTTCCACACTTAGTTCATAATCTTTTATACGCTTACCGTCAGCATCAAAAAGTATGCGAAGTTTGCTTTTTGTCTCCAGTATGGTATTGAGTGACGAGACCAAGAAGTGTCCACTTCCTACAGCAGGATCACAGATGCTCAGTGAGTCTATGATGGCATTGGCTTCTTTTTTGTCTTCTATCTTGTCATCCAAGGCATCCAGTGACTCACAATTCCATCCTTTAGTTTGATTGAACTTTTCTACGATGGCTTTGGTAATGGTCTCTTTTGACATATACATTGTAATGAAGCTAGGGGTATAAAAACTCCCGTCTTTGTAGCCATTGAGCTTTTCAAAAATAAGCCCGAGTACTGAAGCATTGATGAGAGACTTGCTTTCTGTCACAAGCTCCTCACTCCCTTCACTGGAGAAATCATAGGCATCAAGGAACTCAAAGAAGTAGTGTAGCATATTGACATTGCCATTTTTTTGTTTGTTGTGTGCATCTTTGAGTACTGTTTTGGAATAGTATGGCATATCACAATCATCTTGCAACGTTGCAATAGTCAAAAACTTCTGTTCAAAAACATGTGGCTCAAAAAGTGAAGAGTTCAGGTACGGTATGTAGTCAAATTCTCTATGTGCTCTTTCGTGTGGTTTCT
>JANTHR010000127.1 GCA_024762315.1 Sulfurovum sp. | reverse complement strand
TAGATGTCACGTCAATATCGACTATCTGCAACTTGGCTTCATAAATGTGCTTCAGCGCCAACAGATCTTTGGTGTCACTGGCATGTCTTGCGCTTGCAACAACAAAGTGGTCTTCAAGCAGCCACTTTTTAACAAGTTCAAGCCCAATGCCGCTGCTCGCACCGACTATCCATATACGCTTTTTCATTGTGTATCCTTTCTATCTTGTTTACTCCAGGCGGTTTCTCGACGTTTCGTTTACCCATGATTGAAGGGTATCCCCTCTGTGTAGCTATTTTTTGGGCATGGCTATTAAGTTCTCGTTCATCCATAAGATCAGTATGGTTACAAACACAATGATCCAAAACATCAGACTCAAGATGCCCCTGCGCAACAAGATTATGTGCAATTGCCTTTGCCATGTCTATGCTTGATGATACTTTAACTATCTCACAGCGTGCATAGTCATCGACAGGAAATGAGACTTCTGCTACACGTAATGTTGGGTCATCCCCCGGTATCTGCTGTGCTCCAAAGAGCGGTTTTGAACCAACCTTTGCCTCAGCAAATGCAGGAATAAAAGGTGCTACATGTTTTATGGAATTTTGTGTTCGCTCATGTATCGTTTCTCTATCCCAACCTTCATCTATCCTTTTTATAAGTTTATCTTGCAAGACAGGCTGGGCACTTGTGGCACTGCTTTTTACAAGCCCCTCTTTATCCAATGTGATCTCATTTGTCATACCATGCAGCTGAAAGTACCCTCCCGGATAGGGGGTAAATTGAGCCATACCTCGAGGTGTGCCACGTTCTCCATGAAAAATAATTTCAGGAAACATAATGTCACTTTTAGCATCCCATTTACTAATATAAGATGCTTTAAATTCAACCATTCTCTCGGTATGGATACCCAGCATATCATCTATTTCCCCTGTCTTAAAGCCTGCAGCATTGATGAGATAATCAAAATGCTCTTCATGCATTTGATGCTGTTTATCCCGATAGCTTACTTTCCATTTTCCATTTTCTTTTTCAATATCCTCTACGGTCGTTTCTGTTCTAATGTTCACATGAGGCAAATTCCCAAATGCCAACATAGATCCAGCTGCCAGACGAAACATGTTCAACCCATACTCTTGAACCAGTATTAACGGAAATTGCACCGTATCAAAGTCTAAGTTTTTTGCAACAGGTATCATCCAATCATCAATTGTTTTAGGTTTATCTACGATGGACCGTGTTTTAAGTATTTCCATTTTTTCAAGGCTATAGAGTCTATAGTACTCCTCGATGTCTCCTAAAACTTTATTGCTTCTATCTAAGCTTACAAGATTTTGGTACTCGGTTTTAAGTAGTTCGAGTCTTGGTAATAGTTGCTTAACCGTTCCCCTATCTTCTGCAGGCAACGCAATCACAGTAGGTCGATAATCTACAACATAAGGGTAAAACTTTACAAAATCAATCGATTGTTTTAACAAAGTGACACACTGCTCATCTGATATCTCCCGATATAGATTGCCTCCTGCATGCAAGTGACACCATGGCGGTCCGTCTACCAAACTGGTTCTCTTTTCGTATAGAGTAACTTTTATTCCCATTTGCGCTAAATGTAAAGCAGAAGTAACCCCAGCCACACCTCCACCCACTATAGCTACTTTAGTTGTTCTATTATTCATCAGTTTTTCCTTATATGCTATAAGATATTTATATGTATAAGATATTGTATATATTATTGAGTTATTTTGGTATATGTTTTTTGTTCGTTGATAACATATAAACCGAATCTTTTGCAATTCTATTCCAAAATCCAGGATAAACTGACAAAATAGATAGATTAAAAGAGAAAGTAAAATGCTATACTCTTAATATGAAACATACATTAATATTTGAAACAAAAGTACCATGCAGTGTCAAAACTCTTTTTGACTTTCATGCAGATACCAACAATCTTCCTCTTATTACACCCAAAGACACGACTGTTGAGATACTTAAACTTGAATCACCGCTCAAAGAGGGGAATGAGGCGGTGCTTCGTATCAAAAAAGGGTGGTTGGCTTTTACTTGGGAGCTTACTTTTGAAAAAGTTGAATATCCAAATATCATCGTTGATGTGGCGACGCGCTCACCATTTAAGACCTTTAGACATGAACATCACTTTATCGAAGTAGATGCTGCACATAGTATATTGCGTGATGTCGTCACATTCTCTTTGCCGCTTGAACCACTGAGCTTCATAGCTGTCTGGTTTGCGAAAAGAGATATGCAAAAGATGTTTGCCTATAGACACGCTCAGACCTTAAAGTATCTAAGCCAAGAGATACAAGACCTTAGAGCTTCAAAAGCTCCATAGCTTGAATCATATCTTTATCGCCACGTCCCGAAAGAGAGATAACGATGGTTTTCCCTTTTATCTCCTCTTTTGGCATCTTCTTAAGATAGGCGATGGCATGGGCACTCTCAAAGGCAGGGACAATACCTTCTGCACGGCTTAGCCATACAAAAGCGTCCATCGCTTCATCATCTGTAACGGAGTCGTAGACCACTTGTCCTTTTTCCATAAGATAGGAGTGCTCGGGACCAATGCCTGGATAGTCAAGTCCTGCCGAGATGGAGTAGGCTTCTTCGATCTGTCCTTCATCTGTCTGGAGAAGATAACTTAACT
>JANTHR010000126.1 GCA_024762315.1 Sulfurovum sp. | reverse complement strand
TGGTGTCTATGAGTTAACGCTCGATACCAGTTATAATGCGACAGCTATGAAAGCGATTGTGGTTGGTAAACCATTAAAAGAGGGTGATACCTATGCTGATCAGTGGGCATGTGATCCTAATGCTATTTCCAATCCTGACAATTTGACATACATAGGTCATGACACACTGCTCATCAGTGAAGATACAAAGTATCATGTGAATAATATGTCATGGGCCTACAACACCAAAACTGGAAAAATGACAAGAATCGCATCACTTGCCATCGGTGGAGAGGTGACGGGCGTTGATAAGGGAGTCATGGGAGATAAAGGGATTCTATTTATCAACCAACAGCACCCATTTAAGGACAGCCCAAAAGCGGCGGATGGTTCTAAACCAAATGATGCCTTGATTCAAAATGCAACAAACGAACAACTAAAAGCAGTTGTCGGCTATTTCGATGGTATTCCTGCAGAAGTCTTTAAATAATCAAACCAGACCGTAACATTGTTACGGTCTTCTATAAGAGAGTGTAATGAAATATACCGTTTTAAGCCTATCGGCATTGTTTATTGTAGGTTGTGGAAATGGTTCTCAATCGGTAGCAAACCAAAAAGAGAACTATATTCAGAACTTGGAAAAAGATAATAACATCAGTTATGATAAAATCATTAATACCAGGGCTTCGTATATCACATCTATGTGTTACACAAAAACAAAAGATGAACATACGGGAGTTGTCTTTAACCCGTGTTATAGTTGCCACACTAAAGGGAAAATACCAAACTATTTCAACGATACCAATTTGCAAAAAGAGTATAGCTTTCCTGTAAGGGTTCTAAAAAATCCTTTTAGAAATCTGTTTAAAGACAGAACACAAAAGGTTTCCGGAATGAATGATGAGCAGATACTGAACTACATAAGAGTGTCAAACTATTTAGATACTGAAGGTAGCATTATACTTCAGAAAACGTTACCCTCTGACTGGAAAGGTTACAAGCCTGATTGTTATTATAATTTTGATGAGAAGGGATTTGACAAAGACCTCAAAGGTAACTTCACAGGCTGGAGAGCATTTCGGTACTATCCGTTTCTAGGAACGTTTTGGCCGACCAACGGCTCGACTGATGATGTGTTGATACGACTAGATAAACCTTTTACTTACAGCAGGACTGGAGAATATGATCAAGAAGTGTACACGCTGAACCTTTCCGTTGTCGAGGCTTTGGTAAAACAAAAAGATATTGTCATTACTGGAACTGATGAGCAAAAATTTGGGGTAGACCTAAATGGTAATGGTGTGCTAGACAACGCTTCTTTTGTCTCAAAAGATGTCAAAAGTTATGTTGGCAAAGCAAAAAATCTTTTAGAGAGTGGTCAAGTACATTTAGCCAAAGGATTGTTTCCTGAAAATACAGAGTTTTTGCATTCTGTTCGTTATGTAGACTGGGATGACAACACAAGCAGTATAAGGTTGTCACAAAGAATAAAGGAGTTGCGTTATGCCAAAAAGACAAAATGGCTAACCTATTCGAACATATCAAGAGTTGCTTCAGCAGAACTATGGGAAGCGCAGCTAAATGGAACAACACAAGGAGAAATTGCATCATTTAGGGGAAATTATGAAGAAGGATTACGTAATAATTTAGGTTGGAAATATCAGGGCTTTATTGAAGATTTAAAAGGTACACTGAGACCCCAAACACATGAAGAGACCATTGGCTGTATGGGTTGTCATTCACACCTGGGAGCCACCACCGACTCCATTTTCTCTTTTTCAAGAAAACTTGAAGGCACGAGTCTTGCAGATAAAATGTACGGCTGGAACCATTGGAGCCAGAAAGGACTCAAAGGTATTCCTGAACCAAAAACCAGCTACCTCAATAGGGGTGAAAAATACGAATATAGTTTCTATTTAACGAACAATCATTCCGGGAATGAATTTAGAAATAACAGTGAAGTCCAGAAGAAGTTTTTTGATGAAAATGGCGTATTGAAACCTGAGATGATTCAGAGGCTGCACCAAGATATAAGCATACTGCTTTTCCCTTCCAAAAAAAGGGCACTAACGTTAAATAAAGGGTACAAAGCGCTTGTAGAGGAACAGAGCTATATCTACGGAAGAGATGCCAATGTGAAGCCTATGGATAATGTATATCGGGACATTCAAGAAGGACAAAGCACCAACATAGTTGATACGGTCGTACAGCAGTAATAGAAAAATAAGAATGCATTGATCTGCTCTGAGTAGTGAAAGCATGTATGTAATCTATCTGTATCCGTTGGACTTCTCTGGAAAGTCTTGAATATCAATGGCAGTGAAAGAAGTGCAATAACCTCAAAGGTGGGGGAATTTACGGTAAACCATTTGTTTTTCACTAGTAAAATCCAGCGCTCTACATGTTATAAAAATGTTATCTGTTTTGCTTATACTTCCTTATCAAATTGAACGGAGTGATGATATGAAAAATGAAATGTATATATCTGATACTAAGTTGGAGAAATTGGCCAAACGTTTGTCTAGACAATTTGCTATTTCTAAAGAAGAAGCATATGAGATCATCTATGAAGAGTGGGATCTTGTGGAAACACTCTTTGGTGCGCACAAAAAAGCAAAAGCTGTGTATGAACATTTGGCACTAGAACTGAATGATATCTACAGGATTGCCTAATGCAGCAGCTTAG
>JANTHR010000125.1 GCA_024762315.1 Sulfurovum sp. | reverse complement strand
GTTTATTTGCACAGATGTAAAAAGGGGTGGTGCCAAACCAAAGTGCTTGCCAAAATGAACAGCCACAAGGGCTGGAGTGTAGATAACTTTGAGGGCCTGGCAAAAGTTGGAAGGCATCGTTATGTGATGATCAGCGATGACAATGACAATTTCTTTCAAAAAACACTGTTGATCTATTTTGAGGTGCTATAATACTGTTATGACACAAAAGATACTTTATGCACTATTGACACTTTTTTTGGCTTTGATGGTTTTCTTTGGTTCCAAGGCTTATATGCAGGCAAAAGCCTATGAGAATGCAACGACGTCACTTGTGACCCATATGAGTGCAAAAAAACTGGCAGAGTTTCAACTTAAAGAACTTGCTGAGGCATTTTCTTTGGGGATCTACAAAAATGAGAAAAAAAATAAAATCGTAAAACTTACCAGAGACCAACAACTTCATAAAAAGAAAAGTCAGGAGTATGCACTCTATTTTATACTTTTGCTTTTAGGCATATTGGGCAGTTACTTTTTACTCTCCTTGCGAGCATTTACTTTTTTTGGTGCATTGGGCGCATTCATGACTTTAGTATTTGGACTGATCACCCCCATCATGATGGTCACGATCCATAAAAAGGTAGAGTATCTTGGCGATGTGGTACTCTCGTTTGAATCCAAAGGTGTTATGGGTTCCATCTCAAAACTTTTTGAAAATGGGGATGTTGTTGTAGCAATAGTCATACTGCTTTTTTCAGTACTTGTTCCTCTGTTAAAAACACTTTCCTTGCTCTTTGTCTCTATTTTTATGGAAAGCAAGTTTGCCCATGGTATCGTGAAGTTCTTTAAGATGATCGGAAAGTGGTCTATGGTAGATGTCTTTGTTGTTGCTACTTTTTTAGTCTATCTTACGGCGAATAAAGGGGATGTCAGCCGTGCGGAAGTTGAAGTGGGGCTCTATTTCTTTTTGGCCTATGTTATTGTTTCTATGCTGGTGAGTCTGAGTGCAGACAGAATGCTGCACCGATACAAAGAAGCATAAAGACTTTTAAATCACTATCTCCACATCATCGTGGTCCTGAAAACATTTGAAGAGCCTGTCTCTCTCCTCCTGGCTTTCTACGACGCAGGATGCATTGTAGGTATGGAACTTTCCTGTTCTAGAACTGTTCCCGACGGAACAGAGATGTTCCTTCTCTCCCATCACCTCTTTGATACAGGCCTGGAGGTTCTCCTTGCTTCTTCCAATGATCTTGAAGCCCCAGTTAGTGGGGTATTCTATTTTTGGTTTTTCTGCTGTGTTGTTATCTAAGATCATGTTTTTCTCCTCTTTGGAAATGAAAGCTTTAGTTTCAGCACTGACTGTAGGTAAAACCGAACTTTCCCTTCCTTCTTCTGCTTAATTAAAATATATTATAGTCTGTTTTGTAAAACTTTTGTGCAACTTTAGTTGCTTTCTCTTTTAAAGTCACCGGACTTTCCGCCACTCTTTCGTTCAAGCTGTATATCTCTGATGACCATACCCTTGTCAATAGCTTTAAGCATATCATAAATGGTCAGCAGTCCTACACTGACACCGGTAAGTGCTTCCATCTCAACACCTGTCTGTCCATTGAGTTTAGCTGTGACAGTAAGTTTAAAGCCGGGAAGCTCCGGCAACTCTTCTATATCTGTTTTGACAGATGTCAGCATGAGAGGGTGACACATGGGGATGAGTGTACTTGTCTGCTTGGTACCCTGTATCGCTGCAATGACAGCGGTTTGGAGAACCGGTCCCTTTTTGGCAGAGTTGGTGATAACCGCATCAAAAGCAGCCTGCCCAACTTCTATGGTACCGCTTGCTGTAGCTATACGTGTGGTATTGTCTTTGTCTGAGACATCGACCATTTTAGGTTTGTTCTGTTCATCTAAATGTGTTAAGTTCAAAGTCCTGCCTATTTAATTTTTTACATTTTAACATAAAAAATGACGTAAATAAAGAAAAAATGACGTAAAAATATAAAAAATGACGATTTTAGTATTAAAATTATTTACTTTTAACATCATTTTGGCTAGAATTGTTAAAATGATAAAGGAGAAATATGAATTATGCGTATTTGAGACAGATGCCGGATAATAGCAATATATCTGAGCAGCAACGTAATATTCTCTCATTTTCATTGACTCAAGGTCTAGAGATCGATAAGGAAGTCATAGAGTATTCAAGTAAAAACCATCCTATAGAAGAGAGAAAAAAATTTGAAGAATTTATGCATTCTTTGGAAGAGGGAAGCAGCCTTGTGGTTGATAGCCTTTCGGTATTGAGTGACCGAGCAGAAGAACTGATCAAGATCATTAATTGTATGTTAAGCCGCAGGATCGATCTTTATATCGCCAGCAGCAAGACACTTATAAACCAAGGGGCTGCAATAGTAAAGATTTTCCCCCTGCTTAATGATCTTCGTGAGGCGCAAAAAGCAAAATCGAATCAGATCGGAAGGCCTAAAGGAAGCCGCTCTTCATCCAAATTTGATGCGTACCAGCGACAGATCATCTTTTTGCTTAAGGAGGGAATGAATGTCAGTGCTGTTGCGAGAGAATTAAATGTCAGCAGGAGTTCTTTGAAAGACTATATTGAGTCAAGAGGGATAAAAGAGTTGGTTGAGGGATCTTGGATGGAGATCAATCAGCCTCAGACTATTTCAGGTGTGGACAATACAATATTGGTATGTCCATTTGAGCAAGACAAACAACAAAAAGAAAGGATATCATAATGGAAGCAGTAGC
>JANTHR010000124.1 GCA_024762315.1 Sulfurovum sp. | reverse complement strand
GAGTGCTCGGGACCAATGCCTGGATAGTCAAGTCCTGCCGAGATGGAGTAGGCTTCTTCGATCTGTCCTTCATCTGTCTGGAGAAGATAACTTAACTGACCATGCAAGATGCCAGGTTTTCCCAGTGCCAGTGAAGCACCATGCTCACCACTCTCCAAGCCTTTACCTCCAGCCTCTATACCAATACATTGGGTCTTTTCCTCATCTATAAAATGCGCGAACATTCCAAGAGCGTTTGAGCCTCCACCTATGCAAGCAAGGACATAGTCTGGCAGTGTGTTTGCCTGCTCTATAAGCTGGGCTTTTGCTTCATAGCTAATGATAGCCTGAAAATCACGCACCATAAGAGGATATGGGTGTGGACCTGCAGCAGTACCTATGACATAAAAAGTGTCACGTGCATGGGTGACCCAGTGGCGTATGGCATCGTTCATAGCATCTTTAAGTGTTCTGCTGCCTGACTCTACCGCATGTACTTTGGCACCAAGCAGCTTCATACGAAAAACATTTAGCTCTTGGCGCTCCACATCTTTAGCTCCCATAAACACCTCACACTCAAGCCCCATAAGCGCAGCGATAGTGGCAGTGGCAACACCATGCTGCCCTGCACCCGTCTCTGCGATTACCTTGGTCTTACCCATGCGCTTGGCTAATAGTCCCTGAGCGATGGTGTTATTGACCTTATGTGCTCCTGTGTGGTTAAGGTCTTCACGTTTGAGATACACTTCTGCACCTATCTCATCACTAATGTTCTGCGCTTTGTATAAAGGCGAGGGACGCCCCACATAGTCATGGTAGAGTGCATTGACTTCATTCCAAAAGTCAGAGTCGAATCGGTACTGCTTGTAAACAGTATCGAGCTCTATGAGTATGGGCATGAGTGTCTCAGGAACATAGCGACCACCAAATTTTCCAAAATGACCCCTATCATCAGGATCAAAGCTAAAGGCTTTAGGTATATACGGTTTCATAAATAACTCCTAGTGTTAAAAAAATTTTAATAGAACAACTAAGCTCTTATAATCATTGTGGTTTTGGGGCTCTAAGCACCTTTGATATAGTCATATATCGCCCTCTTCCAGAAAAAAGCATCGGTTGATTACTTTGGGTTTCATTGACATATATTTTTACAACATCGGCTATAAATATTGTATGGTCTCCGTTTTTATAGCGATCACACACTTCACAGGCATAGATAAAATCCGAAGCAGAAAGAAGTACATTGTTATGTGTATCTTTTTCTTCTACTTCTAGTCCACTTAAGGTCAACTTATCCTCTTTATCTCCATGTATGCGTCCTAACTTATCTACGATTTCATAGTAATTAAAGGGTAGAAAATTCAGCGTAAAACTGCCATTTTTTTCTAAAAGTGTATGTGTATAGTTCTCTTCACGTACCGCAACTGCATACCGAAAAGGAGACTTAGAAGTTGGCATGTGCCAAGAAGCAGGCATGAGATTTTCTCCACAAGCAAGAAGTGCTACAAGCCTTGGCTGTAAATGGGTTATTTCTCCTAGATTGGTATAGATATTGAATATACTCTTTATATCTTTTTTTGAGTCTTTTGTTTTATTTTCCATATTTATCCCTGATTATAGTTTACGTAAGTATGCACTATTATGGTGAATATTCGTACCCTTTTAATGTCAGTTAAAGTGTAAACAAGAATGAAAAGACATAAACTCTCTACGAAAAAGAGGCAATAGAAGTTATTATTTGTAACAAATGCAACAGGAGAACCTATGACAAGACTTGAAGAGATATTGGAACAGATAGAGAAAAAAGGATGGCTTCAAAGGGTTGATGAACCTTTGGATATCTATCTTGAAATACCACATATCGCATATATAGAAGCAAAAAAGAGAGACCCCAAAGTACTTCTTTTTACCCAACCAATCCATAAAGAGAAAAATATCATATACGATATGCCAGTGCTGATGAATATGTTCGCCAATTTTAAAGTGACAGAGTGGATATTCAAAAATCACCCTGACAATATCGCAGCAACTATTCGTGAATTTTTACATATGAAGCCGCCTGAAGGTTTTATGAACAAAGTTTCTATGATTTCAAAACTTTTTGATCTTAAAAATGTGCCTCCCAAAAAACTTAAGCGAAAAGGTGCATGTCAGGAAATTGTGTATCAAGGAGCCAATGCCTCCCTTGACCTCTTGCCCATCCTTACTACATGGAGTGAAGATGGTGGTCCCTTTATCACTATGGGGCAGGTGTACACAAAAAGTCTGGATGGTCAAATGCAAAACCTCGGGATGTATCGACTGCAACAATATGATGACAAAAGTTTAGGATTACACTGGCAGATACACAAAGACTCTTCGTGCTTTTTTGACCAGTACAAAGAGGCTGGCAGGAAAATGCCTGTCTCTATAGCTATTGGTGGTGATCCACTTTACATCTGGTGCGGGCAGGCGCCTATGCCCTATGGCATGTTTGAACTGATGCTTTTTGGTTCGGTACGCAAAAAGAACGCACGTTTGGTCAAGTCCATCACCAATGATATTTATATCCCTGAAGATGTTGATATTGTCATAGAAGGAGAAGTTGACCCCGAAGTACTGCAGATAGAAGGACCTTTTGGAGATCATACGGGGTACTACACACCCAAAGAACCCTATCCGGTACTCAATGTTAAGGCTATTACTACGAACAAAAGACCGATATATCAGGCAACTGTCGTCGGAAAGCCGCCTTTGGAAGACAAGTATATGGGGTGGGCAACCGAACGGATATTCTTGCCTCTTTTGCAAACCACTGCATCAGATCTGATTGATTATCATATGCCCGAAAACGGGGTCTTTCACAATCTCATTTTGGCAAAGATAAAGCCAAGATTTAAAGGACACGCAAA
>JANTHR010000123.1 GCA_024762315.1 Sulfurovum sp. | reverse complement strand
GAACAGACAAAATAAAGCTATGAATGTTTTCCTAAAAACTATACAATGAAAGAAAAAATGGATGAACTATGAAAAAACTACTACTCATGACAACACTCGCACTATCACTACTCCTTACAGGATGTAAAACCTACGAAAAACCTGAGAAGGTCACACCTGTGGAGAACTTCAAACTCTCAGAATATCTAGGCACCTGGTATGAGATAGCAAGACTTGAGCATCGGTTTGAGAAAGGTATGGAAGCCATCACCGCAACGTACACCATGAGAGAAGATGGTGGGGTGAAGGTGCTCAATCAAGGCTACAAGACCGCTGAAAAAGAGTGGAGTACTGCCGAAGGTAAAGCATACTTTGTCAAAGATCCGAATGTTGGCTTTTTAAAGGTTTCATTCTTTGGGCCTTTTTACGGTTCATACATTGTGATGGATACCGACTATAAAACCTACACCATGATAAGCGGACCGGACACTTCGTACTTCTGGATACTCTCTCGTACGCCGACACTGGACGAAGAGACATTGAACAGGCTTCTGGCCAAAGCCAAAGAGGCAGGCTTTGATATCTCTGTGCTTATCTATCCTGATCAGAGTAAACATGTTAACAAGTAGAGCACTGATCATCGTGGCGCATGGGAGCCGCCGGGAATCTTCCAATGAAGAAGTCAAAGCCCTTGGTCAATCAGTCAAGGCATTACAAGGATCAAACTATCATACTGTGTTAACATCATTCTTGGAGTTTGCAGCGCCCTCACTTGAAGCATCTCTGGTTGATTGTATCTCAGAGGGTGTCTCTGAGATCGTTATCTTACCTTACTTCCTCGCTTCAGGCAACCATGTCACCAGAGACATCCCTGAAGTGATAAAAAAGGTGCAAGATGTTCATCCTCAAGTAAAGATCTCACTCAAAGAACATCTTGGCAGTGCAGTCGGCATGGTGAAGCTTCTTAGCGATATGGCTAAGTAGCGATTTTCCATGTTAGTTTTATTTTTGGGAGAACAAATCATTACTTTAGTCTTTCCGGCTAATTATGCAGGAGCTTATTTATACCTGGGTCATTTAAGTTTCTTCTTCGTGTTCATCATGCTCAATGCCTATCAAGTCGCATTCATCAAAGCTTCGGGAGCATTTGGATATGCACTCCTTATCCGTCTTAGCGGACTTGGGTTCTTCATACTTTTTTTCTATGTGACAAAATATTTTTCATCCAGTTCCATATCTGTTATTTTTGGTTTGGCTATGGCGTATTTAGGGATGTTTTTGCTTTCATGGGTGATTGAGAGGAAGATTTATACAAAGCTGTAAAAAGAGAAGATGTACTGGTTTGAGGCTCATTGAGAATCTACATCATCATATTCATACACTAGATTGTAGTGTCCGAATGTAATGATATGTACAAATCTTAGCATATAGTAGAGCAAGTCTTTTTTCTTGTTATAGACAATTGTTCGAAATTCACTTCTAGTTCGATGTTTTATTTCATAATAACAGACCTTAAAAAGTGAGTATTTATTTGTAGAGGTGATAACAAAGGCAACATCTTTCCCCTCTTTAGAGTGTATGACAGCTTCTTCTATATTTTCAGTTCTCATGATAGTTCCTTTGCATAGTATATTTCAAATGATAGAAGATTATCTCTATCCTTTGTAGCATTTCTATGTCATTTGATTGCTTAGTAGGCTTAAATACGTATTACATTGTGACATTTAGACTCACAGTGCATCTTGGTACTGTGATCGATATGCCTCTATTGATAAGCCAAACGGTATAATATTCTGTTTTTCAGTCTTTCTCAGCCCTCTGGTACTACCTGATAGTTGTCTAAAAGGGTATCGCTGATATCTATGATACCTCTCTCTTTTAAATCCTGTATCACGTTCGGGTCGCATACTACATCAGCCGGCCACTCTCTTGTGTGTTCATCTACTTCACTTTTATTTGTAGCATCTATGCCTAAAAAAGGTGTGAGCCATACATCACGCTGTGCATCTATGTTATTGACGACGCGCCAAATAAGCATATATGGGTTGTTTACATCATTTTGTTCGGTATCAACAAATGCGACGATTTTTAGATGCTCTTTGAGAGCTGCAAGCTTTTCAAATAGGTCTTGTGCTGGTTTGAATTTTGTGTACTGAATGATAGTGACAGGATGAGCCGTATCTGTCATGTATTGCTTGAGTGCCACAATGCTGGGTTCAAGTGACTGGCATTTTTTCAAAAGTATTTCATCACTTAAAAGGGTAATATTTTTTTGTTTTGCTTCTCCCGTAGCATCTATGCCTAATTTTCCTCCAACAAGTGTTTCATTACTTGAGTGATCGAGTGCATCCACGATGCCGTTGGTGATGAGGATATCTTTGGTATCAATGCGATTCAGTATATACGCCGTAATTGCTTCATAATCTGTAAGTGCAGGCGCACTTTCATCCACAAAGATAGCATGTTTGACAAAGCTCATCTGTCCCACACCCCAAAATGCATGCATAATCTGCTTGGCATGTCCTTTAAATCGTGGTTTTATCTTTGCCAAAATGAGATTATGAAAGACTCCGTTTTCAGGCATATGATAATCCATCAGATCTGGTGCAGTAGTTTGCAAAAGAGGTAAAAATATCCTCTCAGTCGCCCACCCCATATACTTGTCTTCCAAAGGCGGCTTTCCGACAACAGTTGCTTGATATATCGGTCTTTTGTTGGTAGTAATAGCCTTAACGCGTAGTACCGGATAGGGTTCTTTGGGTGTGTAGTACCCCGTATGATCTCCAAAAGGCCCTTCTATCTGAAGTACTTCGGGGTCAACTTCTCCCTCTATGACAATATCAACATCTTCAGGGATATAGATATCGTTAGTGATAGATTTGACCAAGCGTGCATTCTTTTTGCGTACCAAACCAAAAAGCATCAGTTCAA
>JANTHR010000122.1 GCA_024762315.1 Sulfurovum sp. | reverse complement strand
CTTTCAGAGCTATCTTGAAGCCTATGGGTCTTCTTACTCGTGACTCCAGAGTGGTTGAGCGTAAGAAACCAGGTAAGAAAAAAGCGAGAAGATCTCCACAGTTCTCAAAAAGATAGTCGGTACCTTTGCCGATTTTCTTTTGTACAAATCCTTTGGGATTTGTACATTTTCTATTTAAATCCTTTCAAAAATTCAAGCTCTTTATTCACTTGCGAGTTGAGGCAGAGAATTAATTCGGGTTTACTAAAAAGTAAGCACCTATCGCAAATGCCAGCGCAGCAACACCTCTTTTGATCATGACACCAATATTATTACCGATTTGACAAGAACTGCATTGTTTATATTTTCTTGCCTCATACTGGGCATAGAAAAAGAAAACGATCATCAATACTATGACTGCAGGAAATGCAATCTTATCGTATGTATAAATATTGTCTATAGTGTTTTTTGAAAAGTGAAAGAGTGGTGTAAGCAGTGAAAGCCCCATCAAAAAGAGAAGCTTGTCACTGAAACTTACAAAGTAATCTTTTCTGGAAAAGGTAGGGCAGACATCATCTGTCTTGGGCATAAGCCCTTTTCCCGTCAGGGCATCGAGAATCTTCTCTCTGGTCTTTTTGTCTACTTTGTCAAGGATGTTGCCGCCAAAGGTAATGTCTATCTTTCTCTGCAGCGTTGCAGCAAGTTCCCTGTTATCGATGTCTTCGTAGTGTACCTTTCCGTTGCGGTCCTCATAGACCAGTTTGATCTTTCCGTATCGGGGAATAGTGACCGTCACGTCCGGATAATGAATGCTGCTCTCCTCCGAGTCGAAAAGATCTTCATTCTTGATGATACGGGGGTTGATGTATTCATGATATTCCCCTCCCTCTTTGATCAGAATGATATTGTAGGGGTAGGCGATCTGCATGGCGGCCATGGCTTCTATGTCATGCGCCTGCATTGTGTCCCGCATGTCTTCTATAACGTCCCAGAGTGTCTGGTTGAACGAGCGTACATCTGTTGAGGTGCAATTCATTCTGTCATCGGGATAAACCACCAATTTTTGTACCATAATAGCTCCTGTAAATACTTATAAAAGTCAATAAGTTATGTTCATGGAATTTTATAAAAATTTTAGAGAGAATTGTAGATACCCAAAAAAAAGGTATCTACGGAAGTTTTAGTGACTTTTTTGTACAACTCTGATCATTTTCAGATTAATAATTATAAATCTTATGAATTGCCAAATAAGGCATGTTCTCATAAATTTTACAAATCCGGTAGGTACCATAGTTGTAAAATTCTGCTCATAAGGTTTTACTGTTTCTTCGATTCTTTGCATGAAATCTCCTTTGTATTATATTAATTGTATTGGCACAAACAAAAGGTTTCCCCTGTTTGGCTTTTCATTCTTATTCAGGAATAAGAGTCCAACCTGGCTTGAGTTTTGCTTTGTAGATGAACAAGTGGTGAAGGATATGTTTGATCCAGTGACCTGCAAGTCCGATCTCACCAAATGTATAATCCAAATCTCTTCCCAATCCAGGGTATTTTTCAAAGTCAGGAACCACAGGGTAAACAGTCAATGCTGCCGCCGTACCGCTCGTAAGACCTTTACCTGCTGATGCAACACATGCTGCACCCATTTCTGTCATGGAAGCTTCATGTAGATGAGCACTTTCACCATTTTTGATGAGGTCACATACCGAATGGGCTACCGCTTTACCGATAATACCTGAAGGCATACCTGTTCTTGGCGGTGTCGGGTTGATCGGTGTACCGTTTACTGAACTCATCGGCTTGGAAATACCATGTGGAGGGGCAAATGCTATACCACATGCGAACATATTGCTGAATGTCGGGTTCTGATAAGTTCTCGGCCAGTCACTTGCTTTCCAATTCTCATACGCACCTGCATCATATTTTGCATCCACTTTCATAAATCCGTTCGGCGCAAAGATCACATCTGTCATATCTTCACCCTCTTTGTCATAGGCTTTAAGCCCTACACCGGCAAACGGTGGGATAAGCATAGCAAAGTCAAACTCCATTTCACCCATCGTACCGTCAAGCTGTTCATAGTGCAATTTTCCTGCTTCTACCTTATTGACGTGTGCACCAATAGTCCACGGTATACCTCTTTCAGAGTAAAGTGACTCAGCAAAGAGTTTTGAAGATGCAGCATATCCACCACGTTTCATATGGAGACCACCGATACCAAAGTCACCAAGGAATGACTCATTTGAGATCCACTGGATATCGAGCATATCTCTTACACCAGCATTTCTTGCCTCATGTTCCACATTGAAGATGTACTCAAAAGCAGCACCCTGGCAGGTACACATACCGTGACCTGTACCGATCACTATTTTTTGTTTTTCACCCGCTTTTGCTTTTTCGAAGACTTGTCTAAGCTCGAGATTTGCATGAACCGCATGATCTGCTGTACAAACAGAAACCGTGTGTTCTCCAATCTGTGTACCTTCGCCCAGTCCCGGCGTTGCGCCAAAGTTCAGTTTTGGTCCTGTTGCATTAATGAGGTAATCATACGTAATCTCTTCCGTCTGACCTTCTTTTCCCTGACCGGTATATTCAATAGTAATATACTCTTTATCACTCTCTTTATTCCCATGTGGATGGATAGAGACTGCTTTTGCCTGTCTGTAGTCAATACCAGCTTTTCCATAAACCGGTGCAAGAGGGAAAGTAACCTCTTCTTTTGTCATTTCACCTACCCCAACCCAGATATTGGACGGGATCCAGTTCCATTGTGAATTTGGTGTAACAACCACTACCTCATGATCGTTCCCAAGCCATTTTTTTGCAAATGTTGCCGCAGTGTGTCCTGAAACACCACCACCCATAACTACTAATCGTGCCATAGCTTTCCTTCTTGTTAAAATAATTGTTCTATTAATTCTAGGGTAAGAATATTTAAATATAAGTTAATTTTTATAA
>JANTHR010000121.1 GCA_024762315.1 Sulfurovum sp. | reverse complement strand
TCTTTGTCGTCATAATGTTTTTGTTGGATGAGTGCAGTTTTCATAGACATAAGTGTAGCAAAATATGTATGTAGCAATGCTTTTGACTTTTTTTGACATTTTTTCGATATACTTGGAAATCAAAATGTTAGAGAAAGCTAAACCTATTGTGAAGTAGGGACAGAAAACTATGGGTCTTTGAAGAAAGATCGCCAGGTTGCCATGACATAGTTACTTCTTTCTTACTTTTTATTAATTTTTTATCGTAAAGGGAAAAATATGATCGTTAAGATATTTGTACCTATTGTTATGGCTGCTTTTATGGCAGGTTGTAGCAGTGGCGGTTCTGCGACGTATAGTGCAGTAAGTCATGCAACACACGGCGCATATAATGTGGGTAACTCAAATCCTTACAGAGCACCTCATCTCAGCACTTCAATGAAACACGCTTACCTACAGGCTATCAATAAAGCAAGAAGCACATCAAGACGTTGCGGAAGCGAAGGTTACTTCAGTGCTGCGGGTAATTTGAAATGGAGTGATGCGCTTTATAAAGCTGCGTATGAACACAGCAATGATCTGGCACAGACAGATACCTTCAACCACAGAGGCTCTGGAAGAGTTACCGATCATACCGGTGAAGTATTGGGGCTTCGAAGAGGAAGTACATTTAAAGAACGTATCATCAATAACGGATACACAAATCCCAAAGCCATCAGTGAAAATATCACCGCGGGAACAGTAAGAGACACTGCCCAAAAGGCTGTAGAAGCCTGGATAGCAAGTGACCGTCACTGTGCAAACCTGATGAACCCTAGCTTTAGAGAAGTTGGTATGGCACATGTTCAAAAAGCAGGTACGACCTATACGCATTATTGGACGCAGAATTTAGGGAAAACAAGATGAGTATGAAGAAGATATATATACCTATATTAGCAGCTCTTTTATTTGTTGGATGTGGTGGTGGAAGTACAAACACGGCAGACGCAACGAATGAAACAGGTGAAACTACTCCTTCTACATCTATTACTGTAGAAAATAGTACCAATGAACCAAACACTACCTCACCAGATACTTTTTTTAATGCACCTCTCTTGACTCAAAGTGAAAAGCAGGATTATTTGGATGCTATCAATGATGCTAGAAGAGTGCAAAGAGATTGTGGGCGAGTTATTGGGATAGATGCAGAGGGTAAAGAAATTAAAGTTTATGATGGGACTGATATTATGCCAAGTGTAGGTGATTTAGTATGGAACGATGGCCTTTATAGCGCAGCCGCGGAACATAGTAAAGATTTAGCCGCATGGAATAATGGAATAGAAATAGAGACAGAAGCTCGTAAAAGGTTTTCACATGATGGCTCAGGTACTACTTCAGACTGGACTTCACAAAAGTTAGAATTAGGTAGAGGAAGTACTGTAAGTGAACGTGGAGACAACAATGGATACATAGGATTTGTTGGTGAAAATATCACAGCAGGAACCAATACTGATACAGAAGTGGATGCAGTAAACAAGTGGTTAAGTAGTCCTGGACATTGTAAAAATATGATGGATCCTAATTATAAAGAAGTGGGTATGGCAGTTGTAGAAGATGCGGATTCATTTTATACATATTATTGGACTCAAAACCTTGGGGTACCTCAGTAAGCCACTTGCATCGTAGAACAATGAAGGCTACCACCTTCTTCTATTAACCTAAGACAATTGATAGGGATGATCTCTTTATCAGGGAAGAGATCTTTAAATATCTCATGAACCACTTTATCATTCTTATCACTATAGGTCGGGTAGATCAATGCACCGTTTGTGATGAGAAAGTTAGCATACGTGGCCGGTAGTCTCTCTCCTTCATCGTTGTAGATGGGATGTGTCATTGGTAAGGGTATCAGGGTATAGGGTTTTCCTTCTAGTGTAGTAAAGCCTTTGAGTTGTACTTCCATTTTTTTGAGTGCCTCATAGTGCTCATCTTCTACCTCTTCACACTTGACATAGGCGATGGTCTTAGGGTTGACAAAACGTGCCAAGGTATCGATATGAGAGTCTGTGTCATCCCCTGCCAAATAACCATGGTCAAGCCAGAGCACCCTTTGGGTACCAAGATAGGTGGTGAGTTTCTTTTCTATTTGTTCTTTTGTGAGCCCGCCGTTACGATTGGGATTGCATAGGCATTCTGTGGTCGTGAGGATCGTACCCTGCCCATCACTCTCTATAGAACCACCTTCTAGAACCATATCGATACTCTCTAGAGGCGTGATGCCCATATAGCCTTTTTGGTGTAGGAGAGTATTGACACTGTTGTCAAGAGAAGCTTCAAACTTTCCGCCCCAGCTATCAAATGTAAAGTCAAGCAGCTTCCTCTGTCCATCTTCTTTGATACTGATGTATCCGTAGTCACGTATCCAGGTGTCATTGGTGGGTATCTCTATGAAAGTCATGTTTTGGGTACTACAGAACATGGAAGCTATCTTTGTTTTGTCTTTGCAGATGATGTAGACCGCTTGTGAGTAGGCAACTGCTTGAGCGATACGGATAAAAGGTGAGAGCGCTTCATTGAGATCGCCCTTTGCCCAGTCGGTCTCTTCATGCGGAAAACTCATGAGTACACACTGTTGTCTCTCCCACTCAGCAGGCATGGTTTTCACAGGTTACTCCTATGAAAAAGATAGGAAGTAGGAAGTAGAAGGTAGGAGTGAATAGATAAAATATATTGCATTTGATGAACCTTATAGTGTCAATTTCTAATTTCTAATTTCTAATTACTCATTCTTACGATATAATCCCAATCATGGCATTTATACACATACACAAACAAAATTTCTACCATAATCTTAACCAAATAGCACTTCAGACCGGCTCAGCAGACAAGATAGCCATTGTTCTCAAAGACAATGCTTACGGGCATGGACTGGTTCTCATGGCAGAGCTTGCATCCGAGTTTGGCATCAAGCATGCTGTGGTACGCACAAGAGAGGAAGCAGTAGAGATAGAGTCATTTTTTAAAACCATACTTGTATTGGG
>JANTHR010000120.1 GCA_024762315.1 Sulfurovum sp. | reverse complement strand
GGCCTGGGGGTACCAAAAGCCAAGTGCTCAGGACAAAACGAGACGAAATCAACATACTTACCTAAACTTTGGGTGATGAACCTGTCATGTTTATGCTGTCCATCAAAGCGTATCTTCTCTCCCAATAGACATCCTGATACAGCTATCTTCATCTTCTATCCTCCTTTCTTGGGTCACTATGCTAATGCAGGAACGCAGTTTTAAATCTCTCGTTCTGCAATGATGTGATACCGATCTGCGTAAAGAACTCCAAGATCGGTTCAGATTTTTTATAGGTAGAGCTATAATTTTCATCAAAACACTCCAGTGTTGCTTTAAGTATATCATCCATAAGCGGTGATTTCTCTTCTTTGGTATGATCATAGTAGACTTCCATGGCACCTTCAGGATGCTCATTTATATACCTGATAGACTCTTTGACTGCTTTGTCGAAGTTTTCACAAGTCTCTTTGTTTGCGTAGTAGAAGTCTTTATTGACAAAGAGATCAAGCGCAGAGAAGTTGGCAAAGCCTGCATTTTGAGCATCCAGGTAGAGCAAATCCATACCTTCATGTTGTGCCTCAATACCTTCGAAGTTGTAGAAGTAGAGCCATCCTCCATCAGCACCCTCTTTCATATACTTGATGTGCTCAAAGCCGTTTGGTTCAAAATGTACCTTCTCTTTAGCCACTTCAATGCCGTCTTTGGCAAAATAGCGACGGATGATCTCATAGCCTATGGTGTTGGTCACATCATTGGATACAGGGGTGGTTATAGTGATCTTCTCACCGTTTTTGACCTTGTCATACGTCTCCTTTTTGAGCAGCACTCCGCCTTTGGTCTCAAAATACGTACCAAGAGAGAGGAACTTCTCATCAAACTGCTCTATAAGGTGTAAGGGTTCATTGGTAGCAAACTCAATGTTGCCAGTGATAAGCTCATCGAGTCCATCGTAGTGTTCATCCGGTACGATAAGCTCAAGCTCTATGCCGTAGTTTTCAAAGTAACCTTTGTGTATACCTACCAGGAAAGGCAGGTGATCGGGGTTTAAGAACCATTCAAAAGCGATTTTTAGTTTCATATTTTCATTCCTTTTATAAGATTAGATACATTTTGCTGGGTATTTCCCTCAAATGCCGCGCTGACCACTGCGATCATATCTGTATTGGTGTCGGCGATTTCTCCTATGTTTGTCTGAGAGATGCCACCGATCGCACAAATAGGTATATTCAATGTCTCTTTAGCTTTATGCAGCACATTCATCGAGACGATACCTGAGTGCGGCTTGGTGGGCGAAGCAAAGAAGGAGCCAAATGCCACATAGTCCGCTCCCTCAACTTGCGCTTCTTTGGCTTTGCGGATGCTCCCGTAACACGACACCCCTATAATGCCTTTGGGAAATATCTTCCTCGCCTCACTTAAAGGCATATCATCTTTTCCTATATGCAAGCCATCTGCACCGATCTTGCCGGCCAAATGGGGTCTGTCATCTATGATGAAAGGCACATTATGCTGACTGCAAAGCTCCTGAAGTACTTTGCACACCTCCTCGACTTCCATATCACTCTTTGTTTTGTTTCTATATTGGATGATACTGGCACCCGCGTTTAGTGCATCTTCTATATAGTGTACGATATACTCATCAGGTGTTAAATGCTCATCTGAAATAACATAAAGACCTTTAAGTAATTTTGACATATTCACCTCCTTTTTTATGATTGATGGGACCTGGGCCATGTCCGATATCTGGTGCGGATTCAAGTGCATTGTTGATGAATTGTTTAGCAATGGTTATGGCTTCTTCCAGTGTATGCCCCAAAGCAAGGTTTGCTGCAATAGCACTGGAAAATGAACATCCTGTTCCATGAAGATTGCTTGTTTGAACAAGTGGTGTTTGAAACGCGCGCTTCTGGTGACGAAAATAGAGTTGATCCACGCTAAACTGTCGTTCTTCTAGCTCCACTGCATGATGCTTCACTAGCACGGGAATATCCAAGTTTTGTATCTCCTGAAGTGACTTCGTATCTCCATGTTTGTATCCAAAGAGCTTATATGCTTCAAAGTGGTTGGGAGTAATGAGTGCTGCATATTCAAAAAGTTTACGCATCTCTTCTATGGCACTCTCTTCGAGTAGAGGGGAGCCAGCCTTTGAGATAGAGACAGGATCAAGAACGATAGGTATATTGAGATTTTTGATCACATCACGAACCATCTCAATGATCTCTTTGTTAAACAGCATCCCTATCTTGATCGCCGCTACATCAAAATCCTCAAAGACAGACTCTATTTGATTTTTTACAAAAAAGGCATCCATAGGAACTATGCCCTGTACGCCCATTGTGTTTTGTGCCGTAAGCACTGTAACAGCAGATGTCCCAAAAACACCAAAAGCTTCAAAAGTCTTCAGGTCAGCTTGAATACCTGCACCGCCACTACTGTCTGAACCGGCTATCGTCAATACAACTTTCATCGATACTCCTCAATTATGGTAAAGAATTATAGAATCAATCGATGACTTTTAGTAGGGTGAAAATGTCGGTTTATGTATTGATGCAACTGCACTTTTCATTCGCGATGCTCGCAAAAGCAATGCCCCTGGCCAAATCATTTTCTTTAATACACTGTTCTATTGGGACAATACTGTTTTCTCATCATTTTGCCTATTGAGCTTGTCTATCATTGAAAATTTTTTAGCTATAATGATTTGATCTGTGATACAGGAGTCTGAATGTGAAAATACGCGTCTACTATGATTATAAGATAGACTTATATTTTTAGAGAGAACCCGCTAAAATAGGCATGTCTGCACACAAGATTTTCTATTTTCGGCGAAAAAAGCTCAAAAAAAGGGCACAGTTTGGGCACACCTTAATAACTATTCTATAATCCCAGCTTCACTCAAGGCTGAAACAAATTCAACACTAACTTCTTTAGATAACTTCTCTATCTGCTGCTTATGAGCTTTATATATTTGTTTATGTTCATCGTTATCTTTTTGTAGTGTCTCATCAAACAGAATACAATACTCTCTAAACTCATTGATTATCAAATCTATTTTTGTATGATAGTTCTCACCGCCAATTGATTTGATTTCAACATGGTTAGGTTCGATCTTTTCTACATTCCAGATTGTTCCCTTCTTT
>JANTHR010000119.1 GCA_024762315.1 Sulfurovum sp. | reverse complement strand
CAACAATGGGGGAAGATGAGCTTATTGCGTTGATCCATGCACTTAACCCGGAGAATGAGGAGGGTAGATTGAACCTTATTGTTCGTATGGGTGCAAGTGAGATTGCCAAGTATTACCCGCCACTCCTGAAAAAAGTAAGAGATGCAGGGTTAAATGTTGTATGGACGATCGACCCTATGCATGGTAATGTTGAAAAGAGTTCAACAGGTTTTAAAACAAGGGATTTCGATAACATCCTTTCAGAGGTGGAGCAGTTCTTTGCTATTCATCAAGAGATGGGAACGATCGGAGCCGGTATACATCTTGAGATGACAGGCAATGACGTAACGGAATGTACAGGAAGTACATCTTGTGCCATCACAGCAGAAGGACTTGCCAGTCGCTATCATACACAATGTGATCCAAGACTGAATGCAAACCAGGCCTTGGAGCTTTCCTTTATGCTTTCTGATAAGATCGGCGGAACAGATAAATAGTTCCTTTTTAAACCACCGTGAAGATATTTCTGCCATCTTCATGTTGGTACTTTAACTCCATCTTATGAATATCCAAAATACTTTTTACAATATAAAGTCCCAAGCCTAAACCTTTTTTGGAAGTATGGAATGGTTTGAAGTAATTCTCCAAAGGCTCATTAAGTGCTTCGGCTTCATTGATGATCTCTAATTTATTGTTGGCTATCACGACGGTAATATGTTTGTCTGCACTGTACTTAAGTCCATTGTCCAGCAGATTTTTAACAACCAGTGTGAAAAGTTCAAAGTCGACCTCTACCTGATAATCTTTTTTTATCTGTAAGTCTATGAGATGTTTAGGATTTTCTACCATTAACAGGTCAATACTCGCTTCTACTATATCACTCATTTTATAAGGCTTGATCGAAAGCTCAAAATTTCTTGATGTGATCTTTTCTATTTTCGCGAACTCATCTATAAGCAGATTAAGCCTTTCAAAAATACTGTGCATGCGTGCCTTATTTTTTTCATCAGGCAGCATTTCACTCACTAACCTGCCTTTGGCTATAGGTGTTTTAAGCTCATGCATAATGGCACGCAAGAAGAGTTGGCGTGATTGCAGTAGTTCACGTATCATTTCGACTGCATGGTCAAACTCATTAGCAACTTCCGCTATTTCATCCTGTCGATCACTTCTGCAATGGATGTTAAGGTCACCCTGCGAGAATGTTTTTATCTTATTTTTGAGTTCGGATAGGGGCTTTAAACTTTTTATTACCCAAAAGTAGAGCATAATGATCAATAAAAATACAATAGAAAAAATAAAAATACGTTTGAATGGAATTTGGGGTTTGTTTTTGTTATGTAGATAAAGTTTAAATCTGTCATTGTTAATAAGAATGACACGCTGAAGCTTATACGTATCTACAGCATATTTTTTATATTTATCTTTTTCTTTGAAGTAGTGTTCTATATTAATGACTTTAGCCTTATCTTTAATAAGTGAAAAATTTTGAGATTCCAGGTAAGCTTCATCGATCTTGCCGTAAATAAGATAGTAGTTGTAGAGATAATGGGCCACCAAGCGTTCATGGATGGCATTGCCTTCATCATATTTGGCACGATCATATTTAATAGACACTATAAATAGAATAGCAAGCAGCAAAAGAGCAAGTGAGAAGATCAGTCTTATTTTGCTTTTGAGTGACCTGAAGCCGTTAAACAAGTTTGTACCCTACGCCACGTACGGCTTGTATCCGTTTATTGTCACCAAGTTTAGAACGTATTTTTGAAATAATAACATCCAGGCTTTTCCCTTGCGAATCTATGCTCATGGTGCCTGAAGCATTGATGATCTGTTCACGGGATTGTGTTATGCCCTGATGTTTTACAAGTAAAGAAAGTACCTCAAATTCTGCAGGGGTCAAAGAAAGGGCTTTGCCTTTAAAATAGATCGTGTCCCCTTTGATCTCAAAATCACTTTTTGGCAAAGCGTTCTTGACCTCCTCTTTTTTGTTGACTCTGTTCAGAATGGCCATAATACGGGCATACATCTCTTTTGGATCATACGGTTTAGGCAGATAATCATATGCTCCGAGTTCAAAACCTTTTACCTTGTCGTTAATGTCGCTTCGGGCCGAGGATATGATCACGGGGATATCATATTTGCGTACAACTTCTTCACAGACTTCAAGCCCATCCATTCCCGGAAGCGTGAGATCCAATATCATGAGGTCATACTTCTTGACACCGGCACTCAAACCTAAAAAAGGGTCTTCATAATTCGTGACTTTAATGTCAAATTGCGCTAGATATTCACTTAAAAGTTCCGCAAACTCCGGATCATCCTCGATCATAAGTACATTTATCATTGGCTGCCCTTTTTGTTTATCTTCTTTATTTTAATCTTTAAAGGTTAATTGAAATCAAATGAAAAGTTAGAGTGAAAAAGCCTTTTGCATATGATCTTTGATCGCATCAAAGGTATAGGTGTGATCTGTAAAATAGTCAAAAGCTATGATACCCTGATAGAGCAGCATGTCACTGCCGTCTTTGGTTGGCTTAGCATGCGTTTTTGCAAGTTTTAGAAAGGGTGTTTCTTTTCCATAGATGACGTCTACACAGGCTTTTGTTTTCGGTATAACCCCATCAAGTATCTCTTTGGGTGCAGGAAGTGAATCATCTTCCAGCCCGGCAGAGGTCATATTGATGATAAGATCATAGGTATTTGGTATAAAATCATCGAAAGTAAAGGTTTTAAAACCTTCTTTTTTATATTTTTCAAGCCGTGGGCTGCTACGGTTAAGAAGTGTGACTTTATAGCCCTCATCCCTTAAAATAGTAGAGGTGGATTGTGCTGTGCCGCCTGCACCCAGGAAAAGTACAGTTTTAACCTCTTTAAATTCAGAGATAGCCTTTAAAAATCCTGGAGCATCCGTATTGTAACCATAGAGTTTCCCCTCTTTTTCGACAATGGTGTTGACCGCTCCCACCTTTTTGGCAAACGGATCCAGCACATCACAGGCATTGTAGGCATGTTCTTTGTGCGGTACGGTGATATTGATGCCTTTAAGTCCAAGAGTAAAGAAAGTCTCTTTGAGTTTCTCTCCGTTTTCCAGTAAATAGCGTGTGTAGCACGCATCAAATCCCAAGTCTTGAAAGGCAAGATTATGCA
>JANTHR010000118.1 GCA_024762315.1 Sulfurovum sp. | reverse complement strand
GAATCACCAATGTTAATGAGTCTTTTTTTATCTTCCTCGCTCATTTTAGCCATCATCTCTTTTGACTGCTTCAGGACAAAGATAGGTTTTCCTCTCCACTTCTCCGTAACCAGCACATTGTCCTGTGCATCCTTTAGATCTATCGTGGTAAACCCTGCAGCTTTTACACTTGGCAATGGATCCCAACTACGTTTCATCGCATAGAGCGCACCAATACCGCCCAGAGCAGTAAATCCACCCAGAGCCATACCCATAAAGTCTCTACGACCTTTAGTATTCTTAGCCATACTAACCTTCCTTTATAATAATTTCAACCATTTATTATAGAGCAACTATAGTTATAAAAGATTGAGCTGTATCAAAAAAGAATTACTTTAGTGTTAATTGTTGCAAAGGGTAAATTGGGAGTTTTTTACTCCTAATTAAGTTTTTGAAGAATATCTTCTACAATGCTTTCGAGCTGATTAAAAGAGGTATCTATACAATTTTGTTTAAAATCAATTTCATCAATGGTTTGAACCATTTCAATACCATTGCGCTGCAAATAGTGAATTTGTGCTTCATCTGCTTTTAAAAGATTCAAAAAATATACACATGCGCCACTCATTTTAGCCTCAAACGCCGTTTGTAAAGAGGAGGTGATAATTGTTTTACTGCTTTGTATCAGATCCATGTACTCTTCAGGCTCATGCAATATGTTAAAAATTTTAGCCAAATCATCCTCATATTTGACAAAAAAGTAGTGTCCCAACAGAAGTTCAAGCCTTTTGTTTTCAAACAAAGAAGCATGATTGAGTATGACTTTATCATAATCAGCGTCACTCAGAAAAAAAAGTTTTCTCGATACTTTTTCTTTATTTGCTGCCTCTTCATAGGCTTTATCTACAGCAACACCATCCAGTAAGTACTCTGAAAAACGCACTTTATCCTCTGCATTCTGCCTCCATACGAACACTGCATTAAATTCATTGCAGTATTTCTCCAATCTGCCATGGTCATCCTCAGGAGAGTCTATGATCACGCTGTTGCCTATTTGAGCAACTGCATCGATGTCCTGAATCGTCTCAATCGTAATAGAGTCGGCAACCCCATACTCTCTTGCAGCCAAGCCAGCACGAAAGTCATTCACGAGCAGTCTGCATTCGACCCCATGAGATTCAAGCCCCTTGATGATCGCTGCTGCTTTTTTGACTCTGTCAAGTCCTATTTTATGTCCGGTATACGCATAGTAGTAAAGCATTATTTTTTTCCTTTTTGGGTCATTTTTATGTAGACATGGATGATCTCCAGTGCCGCAGGCGTCACACCCGATATTTCAGAGGCGGCAAAGAGTGTTGAGGGGTTTGCAATTTCAAGTTTTTCAACGATCTCATTACTAAGCCCTGAGATATTTTTATAGGTAAAACCGTCCGGTATCTTGATCTTAAGCATATCCTTCATTCTATCTATTTGATTTTGCTGTTTCTCAATATAGCGGCTGTATTTTGCTTCGACAAGTATCTGCTCTATCACCTGATCACTGTATTTGTCAAACTCCGGTAAAAGTGTAATAAGTTTTTCTCTATTGAAATCACCACGTCCTATAATATCTATCCAATAGGTTTTACTACTTATTTTTAAAGCTCCTATAGATTCAAGTTTTTCCAAGAATGCTTTAGTTGGTGTTGCAGCATTCTCTTTAAGATACATCATTGCTTCCATGATATCTTTCTTTTTTTGCTCTACTGCCCGCATATAGGCATCATCAAGTAAACCAAGCGCTTTACCGTAGTGCGAAAGTCTCATATCGGCATTATCTTCACGAAGCAGCAATCGGTACTCTGCGCGACTTGTAAACATGCGGTAAGGCTCTTTTGTTCCCTTTGTGACAAGATCATCAATAAGTACCCCGATATACGCTTCATCACGTCTTAGGATAAATGGCTCTTTCCCCTGAATATTCAATGCAGCATTGATCCCTGCCATCAGCCCCTGTGCGGCTGCTTCTTCATAGCCAGTAGTACCATTGATCTGTCCGGCAGTATAAAGTCCTTTGATCTTTTTGGTCTCCAATGTATGCTTTAACTCAGTAGGCTGAATGTAGTCATACTCTATGGCGTACCCGTAACGTACGATCTTTGCATTCTCCATTCCCTCTACCGAACGCACCATCTCCAGCTGCACATCTATAGGTAAGGAAGTACTCATACCGTTAATATAATATTCCGTCTCATCAATGGTTTGGGGCTCTACAAAGATCTGGTGTCTGGGCCTGTCCCTGAAGCGGTTTATCTTGTCTTCTATGCTCGGGCAGTAACGCGGCCCTACACCATCGATCTGCCCTGAAAAAAGTGGCGCTCTGTAAAAGTTGCTTTCTATAATTTCATGGGTCGTTTCATTTGTATAGGTTACATAACACGGTAACTGTTTGGGATTGAAGGTTTTTCTGTCCGTTCTAAAAGAAAACGGTGGTGGAGGGGTATCACCGGGCTGTACTTCCATGATGGAGGTATCAACAGAAGTTGCATCTATTCTTGCACATGTTCCTGTTTTAAGACGGCCGATCTCAAGCCCTAGCCCTCTTAAATACTCAGCCAGTTCAACGGAAGCAAATTCTCCCTGCCTGCCTGCAGTCTGCTGTTTGTCGCCAATATGGATGAGCCCATTGAGGAATGTCCCTGCTGTGATGATCACTTTGGATGCCATATATCTGTTCCCAAGCTGTGTCGTTACACCTTTGACCTCATTATCTTCAACGATAAGTCCGTCAGCTATCTCCTGCTTGACCTCCAGATTATCAGTATTAAGTACCACATTACGCATATAGATACGATACTCATCCATATCTATCTGGGCTCTGCTACCTCTTACTGCCGGCCCTTTGGAAGCATTGAGTGTACGAAACTGAATACCTGTCGCATCGGTACAAAGCCCCATCTCTCCGCCAAGCGCATCCACTTCTCTTACCAAATGCCCTTTGGCAAGGCCCCCTATAGCAGGATTACACGAACTTGCCCCTATTTGTTCAACAAGTATGGTAACAAGCAGTGTTTTTGCACCCATACGCGCACTTGCCAAAGAAGCCTCTATCCCTGCATGCCCACCACCTATTACGATGACATCATAATTCATTTAAAACTCCGTTTGAAAAAGTGAGGAGT
>JANTHR010000117.1 GCA_024762315.1 Sulfurovum sp. | reverse complement strand
CCAACATCTTATCTATCGCTTTACAAGCTCTGAAACCGTCTGCAATAGCACTGATGGCATCAGCAGTTCTATTGGCAGCATCTCCACCGGCAAATAGTTTTGGCAATGTTGTTTGTTGGTTTTTATCAACAACAAATCTGCCTCTTTCTACTTTGATCTGATCAGCATATTCTTTGTCGATAAAATCATAATCACCTTGTTGTCCTATTGCGGCCATCACTGCAGTGACTTCCATAATGGTATTACTACCTTCAATGGCAACAGGTCTTGGTCTTCCTCCTTCTTCGCTTTGTACCATTTCCGCTTTCAGATATTCTATCGCTTTTACATTTCCTTTGTCGTCGGTGTGTATCTTGATTGGGATAGCTTGTGGTTCTATGTGTACTCCTTCGTCTTCAGCTCCTTCTATTTCTTCCCAGTCAGCCGGCATATCCTGAACCCTCCTTCGATATAGGATTGTAACATCAGCTCCCAGTCTTCTGCTTACCCTTGCAGCATCTATTGCTACGTTACCACCTCCAACCACAGCCACTTTGTTTCCAACTTCTACATTTTCTCCTGAATTGATCATGTGCAGGAAGTTTACAGCTTGCATTGAGCCTTTTGCATCTTCACCTTCGATACCAAGTGTCCAGGCCTTTGGAAATCCTACTCCCATGAATACCGCATCATTGTTTTCATATATCTCTTTGAATGAAATGTCTTTTCCAACTTTGGTATTGAAATGAATATTCACCCCGATACTCATAATATAATCCACTTGCTTTTGGATCGAGTCGAGAGGTAATCTGTACTTAGGAATACCATACATTGTCATACCTCCGGCTTTTTCATTTGCCTCATAGATCGTGACATCAAAACCTCTTAGTGCAAGGTAATAGGCAGCGGTTAAACCTGAAGGTCCGGCACCTATTATACCTACTTTTTTACCATTTGGTTCTCTTATCTCAGGATTTACGATATCTTTGATAACATCTGAAGCATCAGCTGTTTCGGTAGCATAACGTTTTAGCCATCTGATTGCTACAGGTTCCCCCCTCGTTGCTATTGCACACACATCTTCGCATCTTCTTGTACATACTTTTCCACATAATTCCGGAAGTGGGTTATTGTCATAAATGATTCTAACAGCATCTTCATCATTGCCGGATGCTATCGCATTAATATACTCAGGTATATGCATGTGATCGGGACATACTTCGGTACAAATACCGCAACTGATACATCTTTCTGCTTCTTGTCTTGCTTGTTCCTCATTGTATCCAAGTACTACCTCTGCAAAACTCTTAACTCTCTCTTTTCCTTCGAGCTCAGGCATCGGAATTCTAGCCCAATCATTCAAAGAAGTCTCTTTTGTACTAATATAAGTTTTTCTGTCTTTAGCATCGGGGTTTTCCACACCGGGCAAGAACAGGAATGTATCAGGATCTTCAGATACATGGATATAATCTTTGGTAAGGCTTAGACTACCCGTAGGGCATACATCAACACACAAACCGCAGTAGCAACATCTACCGTAATCGATTCTTGGCCTTAAACCTGAATCTCCTTTTGATCCTTCCACTCCTTCAATAGGTATCATGTCGATAGACTCATTCATACATATTGTGGAGCAATTACCACATCCGATACATTCTTCAATCTCATTGAAATGGAATCCCCTGTATCTGTCAGCTGCCTCCACCGGAACTTCAGGATACCTCAAAGTATGAGGATGTTTCCCAAATTGCTTCAATGAAGTCAGTGGTTTTATCGTGCCTTTTAAATCAAAAAAACTCATATTTATGCGTTTAATTTATCTTAAAATCTTTTAATTTTTTTTCTACTTTATTCTCTTTCAAGTACATTTATTCCTAAATAACTAACAACTCAAAACTCAAAACTAACAACTCAAAACTCAAAACTCAAAACTCAAAACTATTAAAGTTATCTCTCAATCTCAGGTGGACAAGTACCCAAACTATTCATTATTGCCGAAACATCTGCTATATTTTGTCCTATCAATACTTCTTCAAGCAATGTAACAGCATGTACATAAGCAGCTCCTCTGAAATGTACCCTTCTTGGTTTCGTGCCTCCGTCACTGACTACATACATTCCCACTTCGCCTCTTACTGCTTCAGTTCTTGAGTAAGCATCACCTCTTGGTATTTTCCATTTCTGCGGATTTGGTACTTTAGTATAAACTTCACCTTTAGGAATATTCTCTATAACTTGTCTTATAATCCTGATAGATTGACGTATTTCGACCCTTCGGACTAATGCTCTTGCCCAGATATCACTTCCTGTTTGAGTAGGAACGATGAAATCCAATTTATCATAAACTTCATAAGGATCATCAATTCTAATATCGCTTTTAATTCCTGCTCCTCTAAGAACAGGTCCTACAACACCTTTTTCTATCGCTGTTTTCGGGTCAACATATCCTACACCTTGTGTACGCTTTTGAAAAATACTGTTTTCAAATAACAAATTATCATAGTCTTCAAGCCTTTTTTCAAGATAATCCATGGTTTTTAGCACTCTATCTTCAAAACCTTCTGGAAAATCTCTTCTCACTCCACCCGGCCAAATATACATGTGATAAATTCTGGCTCCCGTTAATTCTTCAAATAAATCCAGGACGTAGTTACGGTCTCCAACAGACCATTGACCCATGGTATAAAGTCCCAATGAATGCCCTTGACCTGCATGCCATAATAAAAGAGAAGAGATTCTTGCCAATTCCAGTACTAAAACGCGTATCCATTTAGCTCTTTCAGGAATTTCTATATTGTCAAGCATTTCTACAGCCCTGGCATAACTCTCTTCTACAGGATCAGGTTCCGGTACACAAAACCTGCACATCATTGTGAAACTTTGAACCCAATTTCTTCTTTCAACCAGTTTTTCAAATGCTCTATGCAAATATCCCACTTCTGTTTTTGCCCCAACTATGGTATCACCTTCCACTTTCAGTCTCACCATCATATTTCCCGTAATACCCGGGTGCTGCGGCCCAATATATAGTGTTGTTGCTTTATCTCTTTTCATCTGTTTAATTTTTTCCGGCATAAATCTTAATATATTTATACTAATTTCATTTTCTAGAATATTTTTTTGCAAAATCCGGTATTTCTTCGCCTGATCTTTTAGCAATTGTCTCTCTCACATCCTCTGCATCTTCTCTTCCCGGTCTTGTAGCAAAGTTGTCTTTAGCGTATTTGTCAGTTTCAAAATCCCTTCGCATAGGAGGAGGCCCGTCCCAAGCTTCAAG
>JANTHR010000116.1 GCA_024762315.1 Sulfurovum sp. | reverse complement strand
TTTGGCAAGATCGGAATGCCGCTGCGCGTGAGTCTTATGGGAAGCATGACAGGTTCAGGACTTGATGAGATCATGGCTATCTTGGGCGTGGATGAAACGGTGGCACGTATAGAGAAGGCTATTACTACGATAGCGTAATTTTCGTAGGTCGGGTTGTCCCATCCCGACGTAAATGCAAACGACGATAATATTTAGATTATATAATTCAATTTTAGCGGCATGGGTTTGGATTGTCCTGCATTCAAATTATTGTCGGGATGAGGGCAACCCGACCTACGGATATTGTGCTATACTATGTTCAAGATGAATCTATAGGGATAAAGAATGAGTCAATCCAATATTTCAGAACAAGCCCAGAAATATGCCGAGGTGATTACAAGTCAGATTATAGATAATTTTGATACGTTGGTTACTACTATGAAGCAATGTAAAGAAATTGAGAAAGTAAAAAAAGAGTATAGTAAGCTTTCTCCTGAAGATGATACACTCATGGATATTGATAATGTTAAAAAGCGTTTGGAGATTATAGAAAATCATATAGGTGATATGATATGTGATGAATATAATTCTGTTGAGCCGTTAGCTGTTGGATTATTTGGTGAGTGGGGTAGTGGCAAAACACATCAATTGAAGCTGATAAAAAAACATCTTTTATTAGAAAATAAAAAAGAAGCATTTACAGGTCCTATGATGATTCCTGTTTTTTTCAACGCATGGCGTTTTGAAAAAGAGGAGCATATTATCATCCCACTTTTTCAGACACTTTTAGATGCGGTAGAAAATCATGAACGTACACTGCAAGACAATGTTAAAAGAAGTTTGAAATCTACAGCGTACCATCTGAAAAATGTTTTATTTTCTTTGCATCATGGTATAAGCTGGTCAAGTGCATATAAAACGGCACGAGGCATGCTGACCAATAAGCTTGAAGATATGAGAGAAGGATCGAATGTCCTAGATATGCAAAAGCCTAATCAAAAAGCACAAGAAATAACCAACAAAGAGCAAATAGGCAAACAAATACTCTCTGAGCTCATCACTCCTGACCGTATGGAGTCCATCTATCTAAACATTCCACAATGGATAGAGAAGATCACCCTCTTCGAAAACGTAAACTTTGTTTTCCTCATCGACGACCTAGACAGATGTCTGCCTGAAAATACTCTGAAGATGTTAGAGTCCATTAAGCTCTTTTTAGATGTACCCTCATGTGCATTTGTGTTGGCAGTGGACGATGATGTGGTAGAGCGTGGGGTGGTGCATCATTACCGTGACTACTTAAGCATCTATCATCATAAAGATACAGAAGATGCCAAAGGTGTGTTGCAACATGAATTGCCCATTACAGGGCATGAGTACCTCGAGAAGATGGTGCAGTTACCTATACGTTTGCCGGTGATAGATATTGAAAATGCACGACAATTTTTAAGAGAACATAGTAAGAAATGGGTGGAGATTGTTGATAAGCGAGAAGAGGCAAGAGTACAAGATGATGAGGGAGATAATGAGAAAAAGAGAGTTCCTAAAGAGTCAGAACAGTTACTTGCGTTCTTCGCTAAACATATTCCATTAAAACCACGTAAACTTATACGTACAGCGAAACTCTTTGAGACAAAATTATTATTACTTGGAGACTTGATTGATAAAGTAGATTTACATTTTGTGGCAAAACTCACATTACTTGAGTTATTTGCTCCAGAGTTATTGCGATTTATACAGAATAATGGGTATGGTGTAGTTTTTAATTCGTTATGCCATTTTAGAGAAGCAAGTTATCAGTTCCATCAAGATAGAGCCTTACAAAATAAGTTACAAGGAAATCCTCCAAGTGAACCCGTAGATAAATTTTACAACTCATTATCAGATATTAATGTCATAAAAAAGTATATTGATACACCACCTGGGATTGATTTCTCATACACCACTAAAGAGAAAATTCTTTTTCATAAAGCATTAAAAATTATAGAAAAGTATGAGACAAATAGAATTACGTTCGATTTGGACACTGTTTTTGAGAAGAGTTATGATACAGAAAAGCTTAAGCTTATTGTAGAAATGCAAGAGTCTAAAGAGAAAAGGTCGGTCTCCTCTAGGACAGAGGTATTTAGTGATGAACTTCTAGTGAGACTTTTTCGTGGGGGAGGAGTGGATGCGTGGAAAGATTCTCTTGAAGAACATAATGCTGAAATAACCCAAGCTCAACTAGAATATTTGATAGAGAGAGCAAGCAAAGAAACGGATAAGACCTTTAATGATTTAACATTCATATCAAATCCTGAGTGGGTAGGTGTAGTTGCAAACTATTTGAATGAAGACCTGTATATTCGTTTACTCAAAGCTTCGTATAAAGTACGTTTTAAAACACTAGATGATTTAGATTTCGAGATAGATATGTTCGAAATGACGTTTGCAGAATACGATAAGTATTGTAAGTTAAAGAATTTAGAAAAACCAAGTGATCAAGGTTGGGGTAGAGGTCGAAGACCTGCCGTCAATGTCAGCTGGAGTGATGTACAAGCGTATATACAATGGCTCAATGAAAAGCAAGATGGGTATACATACGCACTACCAAGTAATTCAGAGTCGGAACTGGCATGTAATCTTGGCCAAGATACTAAGTGGCACTTTGGAGATGATGAAAATGAATTAGAAAAGTATGCATGGTATAGGAAAAATAGTGATAGGAAAACCCATAAAGTTGGTGAGCGTATACCAAATGCATTGGGGCTATACGACATGCATGGCAATGTGTGGGAGTGGTGTGAGGATTGGTATGATGAGGATGAAGATACCAAAGTTTTGAAAGGTGGTTCGTGGAGCAGTAGTGCTAACTACACGCAGCCTTCCAGCTCCAACGGGCTTAATCCACTCTATGGTGATGATGATGTTGGGTTTCGTCTTCTCAGAACTTTACGTTAAGGTTTGGATATTTTTATGTTTGGAATTTTTACCTTTTTCTTTTTTTGATTTGTAGGTCGGGTTGTCCTCACCCCGACATAAATTCAAACAGCAATAACATTTAGATTTTTATCAAGCAATTTTAATGATGAGGGGCTGTATTTCCATTGTATGCAAATGATTTCCGGATGTACCCCAAGGGCATTTCCGATGGGCAGGGCAACCCGACCTACGGAAAGATTGTAATTTAAATCAATAAAATATGGCAATTTGACATATTTTTGGATGGAATATCTTTTTTGGGTTAAAATGCCCTTATGAATTATAGACGCATATATTTGGACTCTTATAGCTATTACTTGAC
>JANTHR010000115.1 GCA_024762315.1 Sulfurovum sp. | reverse complement strand
TTTATGAAGCCAAGTTGCAGATAGTCGATATTGACGTGACATCTATGGATTCCGTATCTAAAGCGGTCTATCAGGCGTGGAGACGTTTTGATGGTCTCGATATTTGGTTTTACAATGCAGCCGTGTATGAAGTGATGTCCGTCAAGGAGTGGAATGTTGCATATTTTGATGCGATGATGCAGGTAAACTACATGGGAGCCGTGAAGGTTATGACGGAGCTTGTACCGTACTTCGAAGCACAAAAAAGCGGACGGTGGATATGGAATGCCAGTCTCTCCAGCTACTTTGGTTTGCCTCTGGGTGGCGGTTACAGCGCCCCTAAAGCGGCACTGGTCAACCTCGCTGAAGCACTGCAGCCTGAACTCATGGCAAAAGGCATAGAACTGCAGGTCATCAACCATGGCTTTGTAAAAACCAGACTGACACAGAAGAATACCTTTGAGATGCCAGAACTCATGAGTCCCGAAGATGCCGCGCAGAAGATAGCGAAAGAGATGCAAAAACCGTACCGATTTGAGATACATTTTCCGTTTAAACTCTCTACCTTTTTACAGATACTGCGGATCATCCCGTACAGGCTTGCTTTGGCATTGACCAAAAAAATGCTCCCGAAATGATGCGCTTATGACACAAGAGAAAATGAGCCTTTTTTTTGAGAACCTGCATCGATCAACATCCATAGATGCCTTTAGAAACATTTATGCAGAGGATGTTGTTTTTAAAGACCCTTTTAATGAAGTGAAGGGTGTGGAAGCAGTGCATGGGGTCTTTGCCCATATGTATGAAAATCTGGATAACCCCAGGTTTGTCATCACCGAGTATATAGGTACACAGGCTACCGCCTATGTGAAGTGGGATTTTATCTTTGCTTTTAAAGGTGAGAAAAAAGAGCAGTGTTTTGAAGGGGTAAGCCGCTTGTGCATCAACGATGAAGATAAAGTGATGGCACATACTGATTACTGGGACGCTGCAGAACATATCTATGAGAAGATGCCTATTGTTGGCTCATTGCTTCGGTTTATCAAGCGAAAGATATCGAGGAGTTAGCACAATGCAAAACTCAAAAACATTTGGTATTTGTGCTACCTGCCACCGTTATACCGCACTTACCAAGCATCATCTTATCCCGAAAAAAAGAGTTAAGAAAAATAAGAAAAAACAATCTCATGACTTTGGTGGAATTATCAATATCTGTAGACAATGCCATGACGGTATACATGATCTGTATGATGAGCGTACATTGGCTGAACATTTCAACTCATTAGAAAAACTTTGTGCAGATAAGGCACTCCAAAAGCATTTTTCTTGGGTATCCAAATGTAAAAAAGGGATATCTAACATTACTAATGTAGATTAATATAGGATTTAAAATGATAAAAATATTACACGTAACAAGCAACTATCATGCCTCAAAATAAACTGCCAATAAGCTTACTGCTCTCTTATGGTGTAACTGCTATACCACTTGCCATGCTGGGACTTCCCCTTTATATCTATCTGCCTACTTTTTATGCACAAAATGTCGGGCTCAGTGTTACTTTGGTCGGTCTCATTCTGTTTTTTTCAAGACTTACGGATGTTGTTTCTGACCCGCTTGTAGGACTCTATAGCGATAGATTTGAAAGCAAATACGGAAAAAGAAAACCTTTTATGCTTTTTGGAGGGGTGTTTTTAGCTATCAGTTTTTATGCGCTCATCCATCCGCCAGAAATATACAGAGAGCTTTGGCTTTTGGTTTTTTCTATGCTGGTTTATTTGGGCTGGAGCATTATCTCTATTCCTTATTTGGCATGGAGCGCTGAGATCACTACTTCGTATCATGAAAAGACACGTTTAAGTGCAGCTAGAGAAATCTCGACGATTTTGGGAGCGTTGGCGGCACTCTTGATACCCTATCTCTATAGCGTCTCTGAAGATGCAGGAAAAAGTATAGATATTTTATACGTGGCATTTGTATTCCTGCTGCTCATCATGCTGCCACTTACACTGATGGGAGTCAAAGAGGGTGAAGCTAAGACTTCGCATAATGTGGGATACAAAGAGATAAAAAAATTATGGCAAAAAGTGCCCACGCTAAGAAATCTGCAAATGGCATTTGCGCTTAATTCCCTTGCCAATGCACTGCCTGCGACACTCTTTTTGTTTTATGTTGAGCTTGTGTTGCAAGAAGCCTCACAAACGGGTGCTCTTTTGTTACTTTATTTTGCTTCCGGCATCGTGGGGCTTCCTTTTTGGACGATGCTCTCCAAAAAAATAGGCAAACGAAAGACATGGCAGGCTTCTATGCTTCTTGCATCGACAGCCTTTGTGTTTGTGCCATTATTGGGTGAAGGTGACCTTGTATGGTTTGCATTCATTACCTTTATATCTGGACTTTCACTAGGTGCAGATATGGCACTTCCTTCTTCAATTCAGGCTGATATCGTACAAAAGATACAGAGTGCAAAAAAAAGTTATGCAGGTATACTTTTTGGCATTTGGGCCATGCTGACCAAGTTCGCACTTGCATTGGCTGTGGGTCTAGGCTTTGTCATACTTGGCGCTGTAGGCTTTGAACCGGATGCTCCGACACCTTTGGCTTTGATTACTCTTGCCTTGCTTTACGGTACTGCACCTGTAGGCTTTAAATTGTTTGCTTTTTGGATGATACGAGACTATGAGGAGAGCACTCCTATTTGACCTCTATCATCACCTCGTTCCTACGCATGAACCATAATGAAAAAGGAGAGTTATACCGCGCAAAACTTGTTTTCCCTTTGGTTTTGATGTGAGCAGCCTTAAGCGCATTGAGCAATACAGCTTCATTGTCTTTAAAATTCTTTTTACTCCAAGACCCCGAAAAAACCCTTACAGCAACCCTCTTGGCAGGTATCTCTTTAACAGTAATGCGCTTGTCCAGTGGCTTAGGCAGTGTTTCCAGGGTAAACTCCTCAGGCATGACAAAACTGTAGAGGGCTCTATTAGGATTTGTCGCATCTATATCTTGTATTACCGGTGCGGTCATCTGTATCTTTTGCCCTTCTACTTTTTTGTTTTCCTGTATGACAGGTGCCGTCATCTTTATGTTACTGCGCTGCTGGTTTTCACCTGAGATATAATTAAATAGAATCCGAAATGCCTTTCCGCCCATCTCGTCAAAGCTGCCTGTGACTTCAGTTTGTGCTACCAGAAAAGGGGCATACTCTCTTATTTCAAATGTATCATTTTTTTGAATGACAGTGTATTTTGGTTCTTCTATTGCCATGAGTGTTCCTTTTAGTAAAAGTAGTAGAAAAAATATTCTTAACATACTGTTCCTTTGTGAATTACATGCAGTAAGTATTACATATCTTTATGATTTTTAGAAGTTTAAATATGTCAGTTCATCATAATAGGAGTT
>JANTHR010000114.1 GCA_024762315.1 Sulfurovum sp. | reverse complement strand
TCTCCAACATCTCCCCGTCTCTGAGGTGCAGGTGCATATCAAGTGGTGCCTGGAGTGTAAGTTCCATCAAAGTCCTTTAAAACATAAAATTGAGTTTCATTTTTTGGCACAAGCCAATAGAGTATTTTGATTTTGCCATAAAATGCTTTAGATTTGCGTAAAGCAGGTAATTTAGGCGGTGTATAATGGATCACCGGATAGTCAATGCCTCCATCAAAAAGTTGATTGCAGCGCAAAATGCGTAAAGAGCTTTCCCAGAGTGCCTTATGCGGTGCATTGAACTCAAACTGCCATTTGGCATATTCCGAGCAGGTAGGGTAGTATCTGCAGTTTGCCGGTAACATTTTTGAAATGTATTGGTAGCCTTTAATGGGTGCGAGGTAGAAGTTTTTGATGTTCATAGGCTAGGAAGATTCTCTTTATAGATAGTAATAATATAAATTGTATTTTCTTTGTGTAAGTTAGTGTCAATTTTAGCTTAAAAGGAGTGGGATGTCAATATTTTGAAATGAAAACTCAGTCATGAATGAGATCTCTTAAAAAGTCACGATAAGATAAGCATTATTTGTAGATTGTCCCTTTTGAAAGCGTATTTAAAATGATGACACTTTTGATCATATTGTATTTGGCTGTTATCTTTGCATCTTGTATTGTCAGATTTTCCTGTATTATTTGAAGGTAGCTGTTTAGATCAATATAATGCCGGAGATATGCTGTTCTTACATTTTGTAAAGTTTTTTTGGTCTTCTTAAGCGTCTTATTTAGTGAGTCAAGAGATCTCCTGTCTGTTTCATAGTCACTTTTCCATGAGATGTACTGCGCTTTTCTCTCTAGCTCAAACGCTTTTTTCTGACTTTTTATTCATAGACCATTTTGCATCACTATCCTTTTATCATCTTTGGGAAAACACAATACCCGGCTCCATATGCAGCACAGGCCTTACACTGATCACAGCCGCAGTGATACTTACGATCAAAACACCTAAAAAACCCAGCACTGGAGCAAACCACATCATGCGGAACGGGAAATCTACACTGGCAACACTCTCTCCCAGCAGGGCACAACCCCCTATACCTATGCCGCTTCCGACGATCACGCCGATAAAAGCTTGCGTGAACACCATATTCACCAATTGGTTATTGGAGGCTCCCATCGCTTTGAGGACGGCATATTGCCTGAGGTTCTCGTAAGTGAACATATAGAGCATGACACCGGTGACACCAAATCCGACCAGCATGGCAAGGATGACCATGTTGATCATATCGCCTACATCTTCCGAGTTGATGAGAAACCATTTGACGGTCTCTTTTTTTAATTCATCGCTTGTAATAGCCTTAAGTCCTGTCTGAGCACTGATATTCTGAGCTAAGAGAGTGGCTGAAATATTTTTCTCGCCTTTTACCATAATAAAAGTGATATATCTGTTTTCTCCGGGATTCAACCGTTTAAAGTTTGACTGTGTGGTGTACATCAGCGGTCTTGGCGGGAATCTTGGAATGGTAGAAGAGACAGCTCTTACAACGACCCTTTTATCATTGATGATCAGTGTGTCACCATATCGGAGTTTTCGTGTGGGAACACCCAGATGTGCCCCGTCATAGGGCCACATATCTTTTGTGTGTAGCGGCGTTTGGAGTTTACCGCTGCTTCCGCCACCGTCCACGATGACACTGTCGGGCATATGGAGGAGTGCAGCACTTAGAGCGTTGCCGGGTTTTGGGGCTCCGCTCAATATGGCATCATCCACACCGATTATCTGAAAGGACTGGAAATGTCCATTGGGAAACCTGGCAGTGACATCACCCAGATACAGAGGCACAGCATAACTGACCCCTTTGATACTGCGAACAAGTCCCAAAGAAGCATCACTCATATTGATCGTTGCTTCCGTTGAATGGACTGCAGGATCCATCACCCAGACAGTCGCAGAGGGATTTTCACTCACCAGTGCAAAACCTCTTGTCATGAACCCTGCAAAATATGCCATTGCAAATGTCACCAGAAATGCAGTAAACCCGATGCCTGTAAAAAGTCCAAGATATTTGGTTCTGTCATGCATCAGCATTTTGACTGCCACTTCAAACATGACTATTTTTCCTGTTGTGGGGTCTGGATAAAGACATCCAATTGCTCTCCCACATAAAGAGGGAAAGTTTTTGTTCTTTTGGCAGCATAGATAACTTGCAGCACACGCGTATCGGTGCGTTCCGTACTACGTCCTGTCAGATTGGTTTTGGGAATGACATAGGGGATCGTATAAAGATAGGTCAGCTCCATTTTCTCTTTGGTGTTTCCACGCATATAGGCCACTGCCTTTGTGCCCGGTCTGAACTTTGAAATATCATACTCATTGATACTGACGCGTATATTGATACGGTCACTCCCTATGATAAATGCCTTTGAGCGAGTATCAAAAAAATCCCCTTCGCTGATTTCCGACATGAGTACCACTCCGTCAATAGGAGAGTAGACTTTATAGCGCTTCAACTGGTCTTTTAGGGCAATCAGTTTTGTTTTGGATGCCGCAAGCTGTTCTTCGGCTTCATGAAAACGATCCTGTGCTTGGGTATATTTTAGTTTCGTCACTATTTGAGGGGAAGCCTTTTTAAAGTTTTCTATCAATTCGAAGTAGTGCTTTGCGCTGATGGATTTTGCTTCGTCTGCCCTGATATTTGCTTTGGCAATCTCCAGTTGGGACTGAAGAAGGGTATCATCTATTTCAAAAAGCAGCATTCCTTTGTGTACTTTGTCACCGCTCTGCACATATATTTTTTGGACAATACTTGAGACCGGTGCGCTTACGGCAATATTCTTACTCGCAGCTTCTACGACTCCTGTTCCGGCAATAAAAGAGTTAAAAGGCAGTGTTACAGAAGGGATCGTGACGGTATTGGATGATTTTAATGTATCTCCATAAAAAATAACAGCGATGCCGATACCCAGACCAATGATCGATATAATGATAAAACTATAAAATCTTTTCATCTGTTTTCTTCTCCACTTTTATGATTCTTCCATCTTCCATCTCTGCGATCCTGTCTGCGTATTGGTACACTCGGTTGTCATGCGTCACTACGATCATGGTCACACTGTGTTCCTTGGTCAGTTTTTTTAAAAGTTCCATGACCACCTGTCCGGACTTGTGATCAAGGCTGCTTGTAGGTTCGTCACAGATCACCAGTTTGGGCTGATGCACCAATGCTCTGGCAATGGCGACCCTTTGTTGCTGCCCGCCACTCAGGTTGCCCGGCAGGACATGTTCTTTTTCTTCTAGCCCTACGGCTTCCAACATCTCTTTTGAACGGGAAAGTGCTGTTGCTTTACTTGCACCGAAGATCGTAAGGGGCAGGGCTACATTTTCGGCAGCACTCAGTGCAGGAATAAGATTGAATGCCTGAAATACAAAGCCGATCTCTTTGCCTCTAAAGGCGGTTTTTGCTTCATCGCTCATCCTGGAGAGATCATGATCCAAAACAACACACGTACCTCTGTCAAATCCAAGCAAGGCAGTTACAACCGATACAAATGTCGTCTTACCACATCCCGAAGGCCCCACCAACATAAGCAGTTCACCCTCATACACATCAAGGTTTACGCCCTGCAACGCTTTTACCTCTGCCTCTCCGGAATTG
>JANTHR010000113.1 GCA_024762315.1 Sulfurovum sp. | reverse complement strand
ATATGCAATCTGCCATCAGAGAGGTAGGTGCAATTTACTGCTCTGCTACCGTACACCAGGGATGGTGGCTTAAAACAACCAAAGAACTTTCCATTATAAAACAGAGCAACAATAAAGTCGGCGGTCATGCTTTTGCCATCGTAGGCTACAATGCAGACGGATTCATTGTCCAAAATTCATGGGGTACCAAGTGGGGTTATCTCGGCTTTGCGGTTATTCGCTATAGTGACTGGGTAGAAAATGGCAACGATGCATGGGTGGCAGTACGGGGTGCGGAGGTGCATCGCGCCTCTTCTCCCCATACCTTTTCCAGCAACTCACTCCAAACAATCGGAGCAGATTACACAAAGATTGAAAACAGTGCTATCAGCAGAGCTTTAAGGTATCACTATACCCATGACAATGTAAAACCCTGGAGTGAAGAAAAAGCGTATCAGCACAGTCTGGTCATCGGAAATGACGGAAGAGCCAAACGTACCATTGTATCGCAGCCGAATTCGGAAGCATCCGCGGAGGTGATATGCTATGATTATCTGAAAGCATGGATGAAAAAAAGCAAGAAGAACAGAAAGGTCACCATCTATGCACACGGCGGGCTCAACAGTGAAAAAGATTCTATTAACAGAGTCAGGATCATGGCTCCCTACTTCAAAGAAAATAGTGTCTATCCGCTTTTTGTTACATGGAAAACAGGTTTTATGGAATCGATCACCGATCAAATTGAAGACAGGATCCATCATATTTTTTCCAGTGCAGGCATTCCCCCTTCTGGTACAAAAGCGAAGGGTATGCTAGACAAATTACAGGACTCTATAGACAGAGCCATTGAAAATTTTGCAAATAAAATTGCAGTCAAAGGGATATGGTCTGAGATGAAGGAAAATGCAAAATATGCCAGTGACAGAGCCGTACCGGGGTATCCACAACACGGCAACCCCAAAGCCGGTGGTATGGTCATCATGGCAAAAGCATTAAAGCGCCTGCAGGATGAATTTAACTGTGAGATACACTTGGTAGGACACTCGGCCGGGTCCATACTTTTTGGGCACTGGCTGGATGAACTGACCAAACGCAAAATGAAGGTTGCATCACTCACACTCTATGCCCCTGCATGTACGGTAGCATTTGCCAACAAACATTACATCAAAGCCTATGACAAGAAGACCATCAGCAAAAATAAGACCTTCATACATATGATGGATGATGAAAGAGAAAGGGCAGACAGTGTAGCGTTTTATAAAAAATCTCTCCTCTATCTTGTCAGCCGTGCCCTGGAAGATATTCACAAGACACCGCTTCTTGGTATGGCAGCATCATGGGATATTGCATATAGTAAGAAAAAAGACATTTACAACACGGCACAATATGCTGAAATGAAACGATGGATCAACAATGCAAAAGGGATACAGTGCTTTTTCTACGACAAATCTAAAAGCAAAGTAAAAACTTCACTTAAAAATGACTATACCGATCTGGCGCACGGTTCATTTGACAATGACATCAATGTGATCGAACAGACGATCAAGCAGATAAAAGGGGTTGATAAGCTGAAATTTAGAGTGGAAAATTTGAATGGGTTTTAGAGAAAATTGACTGTCAGATCTCTACTCCATTTCAACTTCAAGCAATTACTGTGCAATATAATATCCAGGGCAAGAGGGCAAGCTTCTTTTTAAAAAAATCACCCCTCCTTTCCTGGGCTCGGTGCAAAAAGACCAGCAAAAAATCCAACTGATGCTGTAAAAATACTAAGAAGAATATCTCCTGATGCTATGGGGTTTGATAGCGTCAAAAATTTTCTGTAAATTCTTCCTCAGCCTCCTCAGATTGTACCAAATTATCCCAAGAAACATACTTTCGATCCAGCCACTTGGCATTAGTGTCCACTGCCAAAGGCACCAATAGACGCAAGACTGAATTGTCACTGGGGAAAGCTCCAACTACTTTCGTTCTTCTCTTAACCTCCTTGTTAAATCGTTCCAGTACATTTGTAGAATGAATTTTCCTATGATGTGATTTGGGAAATGCCAGGAAAGTCAGCACATCCATCAGGTTGTCGGTCAGGTATTTGACAAATTTTGGATGTGAGATTTCATAGGCTGCCGCGATACCGTTGGCATAGTCGATAGCATCCTGCATCGTTTTGGAATGCAGGATCACATTGATCTCTTCAAGGATAGTTTTGATATCCTTTTGGGGTACGACTTTCAAGAGGTTTCTCTTAAGGTGTACTGTGCAGAGCTGCCAGCTTGAGCCTACGAAACTTTCACTGGCAGTTTTTTTGATCCCCTTGTGACCATCAGAAATGATCAAATCCACTTTTTTCATTCCCCTCTCTTTTAAACCATCAAAGAAATCTTCATACGTTGAGATAGCTTCACTTTCCATAGGTGCAATATCGAGTATTTTCCTATATCCTTCTTCATTGACCCCTATGGCTATTATCATCGCTTTGGAGACAAATCTTGAACCGTTGAATACTTTCAGATAGGTTGCATCTACATACAAATAGGGATAATAGGCTTTAAGCGGAGATGTTTTGAACTCTGTGACCAGTTCATCCAGTTCGTGACTGAGATTGCTGACTGTACTGTGGGAGAGTTCAATATCCAGTGCAGAGACCACCGATTCAACTTTTCTTGTGGAAACACCTTTGAGATAACTCTCTACGATCATTGAGACCAGGGCTTTGTCTATTCGGGAGTAGTTTTCAAAGAGCTTGGTTTCAAAGTGACCGTGTCTGGCATAGGGGCGTAGGAGATTCAGCTCTCCAAGGGTTGTTTTTAGTTGACGTTCTTTATGTCCGTTACGATAATCCTTACGATCTTCATTTCTTTCATGACGACCTGCACCGATGAAGGTTTCAAATTCTTTTTCCAATATGGCATTGAGGATCTTCTCTCCTATCTGTCTGAAACCTTCTGTTTTATTGGCTATCAACAGCGGTGCCAACTCCTGCAGATCAAACTCTATCTTATTTTCTTTTACTTCCATAACTATGATTCCTTTTTCTTTTTATCATAGCTGATTTGGAATTTACAGAATTATTTTTACGCTACCTGGGGTTTTCTGGCTTTTCTTTGAATGCGCCTATCGCTATGAAAAGGAAAGCCCCAACCATTACAATAGAGAATGACCACACGACTGTACTCCATAACTTATCCCGTGTTTTATCTGTTGGAGGGGGAAAAAGCAATAGATTTGTGAATTTCTCGCTTTTTTTCCTCAGATAAATCATTAACTGCTTTATTGAGATCTTCTGAAGGCATACTATCTACCAAAGACCCCAACACTTCGGAAGTTCCTGTTTCCGACAACTCTTTACCCAGTGCATTCCCGAAGCTCTTCAGTTCTTCTACATCCAACCCTTTCACGCTTTTTATAATGTTTCCCATTCCCGCTGTTGAGAAGAGTCAAATATCCTTTTCATCGTCAAGGCCGGCCTGAGCCATGGTCCTGCAAAAGTAAAAATTAAAAAGTTAACGCCTTTTCCTGTTGGTATTGTATGCCCATAACCATGTGTCAAAATATGTGTATTTGGTGATTTTGCAGCAACTTTAGCTATTAGATACTCAAAATATTTTTTGAAAACAACATGTATCATGTAATCAATATAATCATTTCTCAGTGGAGACAAATTT
>JANTHR010000112.1 GCA_024762315.1 Sulfurovum sp. | reverse complement strand
CTATATTATATTACTATTAGTAATGTATAATACAAAATTTAAAGGAGTCATTTATGGCAAAGACAGTAAAAAAAGCAACAAAGAAACCTGCAGCAAAAAAAGCACTTAAGAAAAAAGTAGTGAAAAGTGTTGTAAAAAAAGCAGCAAAAAAGGCAGTGGCTAAAAAAGTGCTTAAAAAGAAAAATACAAAAGCAGTGGCTAAAAAAGTAACAAAACTTGTATTAAAAAAAGCACCAACAAAAAAAACCGTAGCTAAAAAAGTTGCAAAAAAAGCGATTAAAAAAGCTGCTTAGTTTAATTTTTAATCTCAAATAAATATAGTGGTGTTTTTACCACTATATTTGTATTCCTGCTCTCTTCTCTCATTTTATTGTGTTAAAATTCTCTGATGTTTATGCCCCGTTAGTATATAATCAAAAAAGGATTTATTTGTTTAATAATTTAAATAACCGTTTCATTGAAGAATGTGAAATGCATATAGTTGGGCATAAAATTTTTGTGCGTCTCAAAGATATACCGATGTATCTTTCCAAAAAGACCAGAGACAGTATTCGTAATAGATACAGTCACTCTGTAGAGGTAGGCTTAAGTACTGAGTATATACTGAGTGCCGTCAGTAGGCATCTTGCACCTGATGTGGATTTGAATTTTTTTCATGTGGGTAAAATAGTGGGTTTGGTGCATGACATCGGGCACACAGCCTTTAGCCATGATGGGGAAGTGATATTAGATAAAATGTTAGTCAAAGCTTCTTTGGGGTTAGATGCACCCATTCGTTTTAATGCCAATTTAAATAACTTTAGACGTATCGAAAAGTATAGGCTGTTCGACACGCTCCCCGAAGATGTCAAAAAATATGCTTTGGCATCTCTCATTAAACGCAAAAAAGATATGAAAGAATATCCTGAGTATCTCTATTTAAAAAAGTATTTGGATGAGGCTATTGGGACAGAAGAGGAGTACTTGTCCTCAAAAGGTATATCTGTTAGCAATAAAACAAACAAAACGATACTTTGTCAAGCAATGGACTTGGCAGATGAAAATCGCTATCGAGTGACAGATATTATCGATGCTTTGAATATTTACTCAAAAGAAAAACTTAGAGAGATTATCATACGGACAGTGAAAAGTGATGTTCGCATCAAAGATATTGCGAAACTGGTTTTTTTAGATAAAGAACAGTTTGAATATCAGGATGATTTGCATATAGATAAGATGAAAATAAAAGATCTGCTTGTCATACTGCTTAACCAGGAAAGCAATGCCAAAACAGTGTTCCAAAATGTAATGAACACGCTTTCTATGGCATTTAACAGAAATGTTACTTTAAATGAAGAGGGGAAGCTTGTCTCTTTACATAAGGAGGTAGAGGAGCTTCGAGAAGATTTTCAAAAAATAGCAGCAAAATATATTTGGGGATCAAAAAAAGTAAAAAATATTAAGCAGCCTTTTAAGCATTACTTTACTACCGTGGCTGAGTATTTTATTTTCAAACCATTTACAAAAAGTTTGATAGACAGTGTCACGTACACAAAAGCCTTGGAAGCCTTGGAAAAAAGTGGATTGGATGCAAAGAAAAAGAGAGCAGAAGAACTTATTTTACTACGAAATTTTTTAGGGGGATTGACAAACTCAAAAATCATGGAACTCTACAGGGCCATCAAAGTAGAAGCGTTTGAAAAGGAAACGTCATACACCATAGACAAAAAAGAGAAACTGGTTTGTCAAGTGTCCATGAAAGAGTTTGAGAAAAAATTAGCTAAATACCACAAAAGAGCCGGCAACATCAAATAAATGCTCTTAGGCACTTATCCGTGTAAGGTTAATATACCAATCATCATTGAGTTCATTTTCACTGATATCTGTGAGTACAATCTCAAGTAAGTCTTGGCCTATCATCTCTGTCCCATAGATTTTTTCATCAGGAATTTCCAGTGCTTGAATACAGTACTCCTCTTGTGTAAAGATATCTTGTATCAACTCTTTTGTATCCCATCCCTCTTCAAACTTGTTAACAACAAAAATGCTTTCCATGTTTTTCTCCTACTGCGAATTTTTAAAATAGTAGTCTGCTTTGGTATCAAAATGATAACAGATATATCAATTTCACAATAACGAGGTACGCTATATCCAAATTGTTTCCAGGATGTAATAAAAATGAGTCCATTTCGTTATAAACTCACTTTATAATGGCTTTGCACATTAATAAAAAGGATGAAAATGTTAGTAAAAAAATCGCTTTCTTTGGTTGCTATTGCAGCTTTAGGATTTATGGTAAATGGTTGTAATAATAGCAGTACTGATAGTACAACAGATAGTAAAGAACTCAAAAAAATCTCAGGGATAGCATTTGATCCTGTTGAGATTTCAGCTAATGATGCTGAGAAAAAAGTGATGAGGGTTTCTAAAAAACTAACAGTAACGTATGATGACAACTCTACGCAAGCGTATCCACTCAGTTATCAAGTGCTTGCAAAAATGGGCGATAAAATAGGGAGCGGAACCATAGGGCTTATGACAGATAAAAATGGTCAATCTATCTCAAAAACTGATGGTTCACCAGATATCTCCGATGGGCCTGATGGGAACTCACTGATTCATGTTGGGGGTAAAGATTACCTGATTACGCATATGGAAGAGAGACCGGGGGAGCTGTATCATACGGAGGTAAAAGTAGAAAATGGTAAATTAAAAGCAGTGGATACTAAGCCGGTTGATTTATCGGCTATGGGTGGAACAATCATCAACTGTGCAAGCACCAAAACAAGCTATGGTTCACACCTGGGTGGAGAAGAGGACTACTCACTCAATACACGTTATGCTGATAAAAATTCACCTTTTTATGTTGATTGTAGCTTAGATGGTAGTGGTAATGATGCTTCCGGTGAGTTTAACTACTTCTGTTCTTATGTTGACGGTATGATCAAATACCTTGGAGACAATAACGTAGACAAAAACAATGGCTATAACGGAGATGTATTCTCTCCATATAACTATGGGTATGTAGTAGAAGTACAACCTCAGGCTGATGGAACAACAAAAAGTGCAAAACACTATGTCACAGGAAAATATACGCCTGAACTTGCAGCCATGATGCCTGATGGCAAAACTGTCTACATGTCAGATGATGGGACGTTTAAGGGATTATGGAAGTTTGTCTCAGATAAAAAAATAGAGAACTTTGTTAGTGACTGGGAGGGTACACTCTACGCAGCAAAACTGACACAAACATCTGCGCAGAATGGTGGAGCGTTTACGATGACATGGACAAAGCTTGGACATGCTAAAGACAGCGAGATCAAGGCAATGGTTAAGAGCAAACCAAAATTGACTGATATCTTTGATATTGCGAAAGATAGCAACGGAACATGTCCAAACGGATTTACGAAAATTAATGAAGACAGCCAGACAGAATGTCTTAAACTTCATGCAGACAAAGAGAAAGAAGCAGCTTTCCTGGAAACGCGTAAATATGCTGCCTATAAAGGTGCGACCATTGAGTTTAGAAAAGAGGAAGGGCTTACCTATGATGCAGATAAAAATGTCCTCTATGTAGCTATGAGCCAGATCAAAAAAAGTATGGAAGACAACTACAAAGGCCAGGAGACTACAAATGATATTAGATTACCTGCCAATCAGTGTG
>JANTHR010000111.1 GCA_024762315.1 Sulfurovum sp. | reverse complement strand
ATGCAGGTGGATTCATACAGGCTTTGGAGTTTGCAGCAGAAGTGGATGCCAAGATCATCGGAAAACCAAGTAAAGATTTTTTCCATTTGGCCGTCACTTCCATGGGACTTGAACCTGAAGACATACTGATGGTGGGAGATGACATTATCTCAGACATACAGGGCGCACAACAAGCCGGACTGAAAACCGCCCTGGTACAAACAGGCAAATTTCAAAGTTCTGACCTACAACGAGGCATCACCCCTGATGCAGTGCTTAAAGACATGACCGAACTTGTAGCGCTGCTTGCATAAGAAACAAGATTACTCTATGATATTACATGAAAAAGTCACGTGGTCATCTTGACATATCTTTCTCTTCTATTTATTAGTTTATAATAGATAATTTATTACGATTAACTTCACCTGATCCATATGCCTCTGAAATTTTTCATTTTATTTTTATACGTTACAATAGAAACAATTTAAACATGGAGTATTGTCATAGATGTCTTTAGATGCCAAGAAAAAAATCGTAGTTCACTGTCGTAATATCATCAAAACATACGGGACAGGCGCTTCAAGGGTTTTTGCTTTACGGGGTGCAGATCTTGATGTCTATGAAGGTGAATTGTTGATGTTGGTTGGCCCATCAGGGTGCGGGAAGACGACTTTTATTTCTATTTTGACGGCACTTCTGAAAGAAGATAGCGGAGTTTGTGAAGTATTGGGAAAAGATATCAATGCGCTTACTTTGGAGCAAAAAGTACTTTTTCGTCGCGAGTCCATCGGGTTTGTTTTTCAGCTCTTCAATCTTTTACCTGCTTTAACCGCGCAGGAAAATGTTGCCGTACCGTTGCTTATACAGGGTAAGGATCGAAAAACTGCCTTGAAGGAGGCAAAGACGGTGCTTGATTCTATGGGTTTAGGTGAACGCATTGGTGCTTTACCCAGTGAACTGAGCGGTGGTCAGCAACAACGTGTGGCGATTGCCCGTGCTTTGGTACATCATCCAAAACTCATCGTATGTGACGAACCTACCAGCAGTCTTGATCATGAATCGGGACAGATGGTCATGAAACTCCTTCGCAATATCGCTGATAAGGAGAAGACCACGCTGATAGTGGTCACGCATGATGATCGTATTTATCATTTCGCCGATCGAATGGCATACATGGAGGATGGCAGGATTATCAAAAGCGAAATGATGCAAACAGGGAAGGAAACAACGAAATGAAACGATTTTATACACTACTTTTTTTAGCGATTTTAGGCATTGTCATTGGTGCTGTTACGATTTTTTACGGTAATAAACCAATACAGGTAAAGATAAAGCCTATCTTGAGCATTAAACCTCCTTTTTCATCTTATGTAGCCGGTACTGGAATGATTGAAGCATCAAGTACCAATATCTCTGTGGGCACACCCATTTCTGGGGTATTGACAGAGCTGTTTGTCAAAGTAGGTGATAACATTAAAGTAGGAGATATCTTATTTAAAATTGATGATCGGGATATGCGATCACTACTTCAAAGTGTGCATGCAAAAGTTAAAGTAGCAGAAGCTGCATTACAAAAATCAACACATCAATTTGAAATTGCCCAAAATCTCAATGCACGAGACCCCGGAGCTGTCAGCAAAGCAGACTTCCTGAATCGGAAAGATGATGTCGAGCAGGCAAAAGCCGTATTAGCATTAGCCAAAGCAGAAGTCGTACAGTATGAAATGGATTTAGAACGCTATACGGTACGGGCTTTGATGCCAGGGAGAGTATTGCAATGCAAGATGAGGGTGGGCACTTATGTCCAAGCAAGTTCTGTTACCCCGGCACTGCTGATACTGGGCAGCAACACAATGAACCTACGTGTCGATGTCAATGAATATGATGCCTGGCGTATAAAGCCCCATACCAGTGCTGTGGCTTTTGTTCGCGGCCATCCAGAACTGAAAATTGCACTTGATTATGCCTATATGGAACCTTATATCGTTTCTAAGACCGCACTTTCCGGACAAAGTACTGAACGTACTGACACACGAGTACTACAGATAGTATATCATTTTAAAGAGAGTGATTTCCCTGTGTATGTGGGTCAGCAATTGGATGTTTTTATCCAGACAAATGAGAACAATACCACACGGGCGGAGTTATAAATGTATCAAATCGCTCTGAAAATGCTTATGGGTGATCGTGCAAAATATACAGGCTTGCTGCTTGGTATCGCTTTCACCGCTTTTCTTGTGACATTTGCACTCTCTTACTTTGCGGGATTCATGACACGGGGGTTTGCCCTTATATCAGAAAACAGTTCTGCGGATGTCTGGGTGATGGATCCTGCTGTGAACTCCACTGAAATGACCATCAATATGTCTTCCACCGCACTGGGGCGTGTGCGCAGTATCAAAGGAGTCAATTATGCCGTACCGATGTCAGTGAGTGATGTTACTGCACGTTTCCCCAATGGTCATTTTCAAACCTTTCAGATGATCGGTGTGGATGATGCCACACTCGCAGGAGCACCCGGGCTGACCGATGGTCGTTCACCAGATGCTTTGCATACTCCGCAGAGCGTCATCGTTGACCCGGGAGGAACCAGTGGCAAACTTCAAACCCCACAGGCAAAAAAAGACCAATGGCCCTTTGAGGGTGCACATCTTGATGTACCGACAAGAGAACTAGTTGCCGGGGATGAACTTTTGGTCAACGACTGCAGGATAGTAGTCGCAGGACGTTCACAAACCATACCGAGATTTCCGCCAAGACCTTTACTCTATACCACTTTTTCCAACACGATACGCTTGCTTCCTTCGGAGAGTCGAAGATTGACCTTTGTGCTTGTACGGGCGCAAGATGGCATTTCATCAAAAACATTAGCAGCCCGCATCGAACGGCAAACGGGTTTACGAGCAAGAACCGCGGCAGATTTTAAAGAAGATACCGTACGCTGGTATCTTGTCAATTCTGAGGATGTCGGCGATATGGCTGCGATGCTCATATTGGCAATGACGGTGGGATTTGGCGTAACGGGTGTGATGCTGTATATGTTCACCTATGAAAACCTTAAACAATATGCTGTATTTAAAGCAATGGGGGCATCCCCATCTATGCTTTTGGGCATGATCTTCATTCAGGCAGGTGTCGGTGCATTATTTGGTGCAGGTATGGGAATAGGAATGTGTGCCATTGTTGGAAAGAGTGTGAGTATAATGCTGGATTATCCATTTCGCATGATGTGGTTCACGCCGATATTTGGGATTTTAGGTGTTCTTATTGTTAGCCTGACTGCAGCTGCAATTAGTGCACGACCTGTATTGAAATTGGAACCGGGTGTTGTATTCTCAAGTCGTTAGGGCAAGTTAAAGTTAGGGGGTCTAAATCTTAAATCTCCATTCATCAAAATATAGGCATCAGTCAATAATGATAACTTATCTCTAACTTTTTTTCTGCTTCCCAAGTTATACGTGCTATCCCCTACTTCAAAGCATGTTACTCATCAAATCTAAGTCTCTATCTCATTTTTTCTAGACATCCCCTCGAGCCTCGTGGGAGCAAGGACACTAATGCGCCTTGTAGTACGCCGCAAAGTCCTGGCTTGTCAATGGCTTTGAGTAAAGGTAGCCCTGTATCATGTCACATCCGGCTGACTTGAGGTAGGCAGCCTGGAACGGGTGTTCTACACCTTCTGCAATGCTCGGAA
>JANTHR010000110.1 GCA_024762315.1 Sulfurovum sp. | reverse complement strand
ACATCAATGACCGGTTTTGGATACTCTCCTATCCAATCATTATAGGCAACCATATGATGTGTGATACCGTTGCGAGTGATAGGCAAAGTATAAGACGTGGCTGTCACCCCTGCACTCAAACTTGACATCCCCAGGAAAAGTACTATTGAACAAAATATTGTTTTGTGCATATTTGACTCCTTTCTTCTGACATTATAAATATTCTAAAAAAACACTTATTTATCATTATTTCATTTTATGTTCAAGTTCCTGAAATCGCTTGGTAAACACTTTATCCGCCTCAAGATAATTTGCCATTACTCTGATACGTTTACCGGACTTGATCGTGATCTCCATGCCGACCTCCGGAGAAGAACTCATAGAGATCATTCCCGCCCCTGTAGCAACAGGCTGGCCTCTTCCAAAAAGGATGATCAGCGGAGCCACCCATTTGGGTAACTGTCTCTTATAGGGTTTTACTGAAACGATGTCATCAAGAGAAACTTTTCTTATACCATTTTCATCTGACCACTGGAAAGAATCTTCCGTAAACAGATACCAGTTGCTTGCATATTTGACCGTAGGCAAGACAATAGCCAAAGCAAAAATACCAAAAAACAGAAGAAGAAAATAGCGTACAGCCATGGGAGCGGAATCATCAGGAAGGAAAAAGAACATCCAGGCACCGGTCCACAAAAAAACACCCAGAACATCCGGCAAATAAACAGCATTGACTCTTGTGTAGTACGCTGCGCCTTTTGGCACGATTGGTTTAGGTATAAAAATATAAATAAATACAGATAAGAGGATCAACAGATAAGCGTAATTTTCCAAAGGATACCTGATAGCATCAGGGACTTCTCTCCGCATAAAATTACTCTCAAGTCTATAGAACTCAAAATAGTGTTTTTCACCAGCCTCATCATTCACACTGAGGTAGTCTGCATCTCTTAGGGAAAGATCAGACTTAAAGGTTTCAGGAAGTTCATTTTCTCTAAAAAAATGATCATTGCTTTTAAAATCCTCTCTATTGCCCGAAATGATGCTCTTCAGGAACTCACCGGCTTTACCTTCTACTTCAACGATGTTTATTTTTTTAGGAGAAGAATGCCAGTATGGGCCTTGCATCTTTCTTTCGATATATTCTTCAAGAGAGGTATCAAGATCAATCATATCTCTCTTTATTTTTATCTCATACATCTCTTTATAATTTTGGAACTGGACATTGTATATATCTGATGGTGAATAAAAAAACATCCAGGAAAAAAGAGCCAAAAGAGTTAAGATACTGAATCTTCTGATATATTCTGTAGTGATCGGCTTTAGTCTTTTCATAGTTCCCCTTTCTTGAATTATAGAGCAATATTGATTAGATTGCAACTACAGGAGCTGGGTTTTCTAAAACGCTTTCAAGGTGATATCTGAAGTAGGAAGCAAGCCTTTTTTATGATAAATTTTACCATTGGGAGTAATGATCTTTCCATAAGTAAGCAAAAGAGCATCTCCATTACTTAAGGGAATGAATTTTTGTGCTACGCCTTTACCAAAACTCTTTTCCCCCACAGATTCAGCACGATTATTTTGAGTAAGTGCCGCGATAAAAACTTCTGCCGCACTGGCAGTAAATCTGTCTTGCAGTACAAAAACAGACCTCCCCTTCGTGATATCCTGATTTGAAGCATGATAGACAGTAGTCTCTGTTGTTGTTTCTATAGATGAGATGAGAGTGTCTTCAGGAAGAAAAAGATCCGCACTCTGTACAGCAGCAAAAAAATCTCCTCCACCATTGCCTCTCAGATCAATGACAAGAGGAATATTTTTAGGCCATTGATGCAATATACTCTGAAGTTCTTCTGGCGTTTCATGCATAAATCTAATAATTCTTATCATAGCGATACCGTTATCCATAACACGCCGTGTACTGTAAAAATGTTGTTCTGTACGTTTAATCGTAATAGTTTTCAATGCTCCTGATGACTTTCGTATGAGCAATTTGACATGACTGTTTGTCCTGCCCCTTATCCAACTGCTTACCAGATAAAAATTCTTTCCTTTTACGGAATGTCCATCTACACTGAGAAGTTCATCATACTTGGAAATTCCTTTTTCCTCTAATTGCTTATTCACTGGAAGACACAATATCTTTTCACCCCTCCCCTGTTGATAGAGGATCATACCTATACCTGCATATTCAGGTGAAAGTGATTTTTGAAAAGCCTGGTATTCTTTTTTAGTATAATAATCGCCATAAGTATCAATGTGATATATATAATTTTTAAGCATATCTTTCGGCATATCCCGAAGAGAATCCACATAAAGACTGTTGGAAGAAATTTTTGTCAAGGCCTCATAGAGTGAAGCCATATCATCATTGCGATACCATTCATCAGGTTTAGCCTGCAATAGCATACTGCACAGTATCAGAAAATAAAATAATCTGGCCATACATTTATAATTTATCAAGCATTTCAGCTTCTATAATTAACATTTTCTGCTCTTCTTTCAAGCGTTTCAATTCCTCTTTTTTTTGTTTGAGTTCTTCGTTCTCCTCCACTAACGCTTTAAATTTCCTGCATCCCTCTTTATTTTTAAGTTTACAGGACTTATCGTAATATAATTCTGCCTTGGCGTTGTCATTTTGTAAATCCTGCGTAAAGTAATACAAGTCCCCAAGTTTAATACATCCATCAGAATAATTCATATCACAGGCTTTGATGTAATATATCCCTGCTTTTTCAATACTCTTATTCACATCCTGCCCTACTTGATAAAGTATTCCAAGATATGTACAGCTTTCACCGTTATGTGTATTGCATTCTTTTTTGATCTTCTCAAGCGTTCCTGCCTGCAAACCAAATATAAATAATATAATCAGTAATGTCTTTGTCATGATTTAAGCCTATTGGAGGTATTTTTAATTAAGAGAATATCAGAAGCATTCAAAGCTTCTGACCGAATTAATGCATTTTACTTTTTTCTGAAGAAAGCTCTCTTTTTAAACGAGCACTTTTACGTTTTTGTGCTGCCGTATCGTTTTCAATGGAAGACAACTGCTGTTCTCTATCTTTTAATCGCTGTTCATATGCATCCGGATTATAGCTAAATAAGCCACCCTTTCGGGGATCTGTAGTACCGCCGGCACACCCGTTCAATAGTACAATTGCGATACCTGCAGTCATTAAATATATTTTTTTCATCTTTTCTCCTTTTATACTGCCGTGAGTACCGACAAAGATGCAAGAGTATTTGTTTGACTCTTTAAAGCACGATTTTCTTTCTTCATAGCAGCAATCTCTTTTTCAAGACGCCTGGCTTCTGCCTTTTTCCCCATTCTTTTAGCATCTCTCAGAACACCCTGCTGTGCCCTAAGTTCATATTCTGCATTTTTCAACATCTTGTTTGCTCTTTTTCTCTCATTATCAACAAGACGTTTTTGTGCACGTAATTGTGATTTTGAGATCTTTTTCTGCTTGTAAAGACGTACCATCTTCCTTGTATCGGCGATTTTTCTTGAAAGCTTGGCATTATAGGCACGTGTATGCCTGTTTACTTTTCTTGCACTTGCAATACATGCATTGAGCCAATCCTCTTGACGTGCATATTTTGCTTTTTCATTTGCTACATGAGAACCATAGGCATAACCAGCAGCACCGCCTAATACAGCCCCCCAGGTTGCACCACGTTTACCTCCAATT
>JANTHR010000109.1 GCA_024762315.1 Sulfurovum sp. | reverse complement strand
ACTGAGATAATCTATAAAAAGTTTATGTGGAACTTCATTGAGATGATTAATAATATCTTCGCTCATTTTTGAAAAAGCATTTGCCACTGCCCATCCTGCATCACCTATGGTAGTATTCCACTGAGGTAGATAGAAGGAAGCCAAAGTTTTTATCTTATTTTCTATTGCTTCTTTGTCTCTTTTATCTATTTTGGGATTCAACATCTTAATCTCCTTCACTCAAATAGAAAGGATAGACCAAATTTTGTCGCTCATTGGTAGAGAGAACGATGTAATCTATAGCAATGAGTAGAAGACCATTGTGACTATTGTCTACCGTTGCTTTAACTGATTCAACTTCAATTCGAGGCTCATAAAAGAGTAAGGCTTTTTTTACTTCATCTTCCATAAGCATGAGATTGGTCATGGTGATGGTTTCAAAGATATACTCATAGATACCACAACCAAACTCAGGTTGCATGACCCGCTCACCCGGTTCAGTTTTAAGTATGATAATAATGGCTTCTTTAATATCCTCTTCATATTTGGAGAGTGTAAACTTACCGCTACTGTCAAGTTGAATGGGAAATTTCCAACCCACTCCTAAAAAATCTTTTTCCATTTTTTATCCTTTATCCTATAAGTACGGTGAACTCACCTGTGACAATAGCATTGGGTCCACCACCACTCTCCATCACTTGGTCACCCACCCTTACCGCAGGCATATTGTTAATCAGTACCGTGGTACTTCCCATAGAGACCATACCGCCTACATGAGGAGAGGGTGCAGGAGTAAGAAGAGGACAAGTATGAAAATCACTACCTGCTCGCCATGCTGGCATGCCTCCTATTAAAACATTGGCACTTCCTGGTCCTGGTGCTAGGGGAGTTCCATGAGTGGTGCTGTCTCCAACTCTTGCTGCTGGCTGTCCCATCAGTTTATCTTCACCAATCCGCCTTGCAGCGTCAATATACCGTCAGCTTTGATATCTATCATATTTGCCTCCAAAGATAGTTTTATACTGCTTTTTAGCGTTATTGTATTGCTAACCGCATCTATTTCGATTCTATTGCCATTTTTATCCTCTATACTCATTTTTTCACCTCCTGCAGCATCATTCAGACTGATTTTATGACCACTTTTGCTTTTTATTTCCAATTTTGCATTGGATTCATGATCATCAAAAATGATTTCATGTCCACTCCTGGTTCTTATCTTTTTAATATCATTCTTCCCATTCTCATTCTTCGCCGGAGGAATATCTTTTCCATTCCAAACTGCACCTAAAATAACGGGGAATTCAAATATTCCTTCAATGAACCCCACCAAAACTTCGTCACCCACTTCAGGAAGAAAAAATCCTCCCCGGTGATCTCCAGCCATAAAACTCATTACTCTCGCCCAGGTAGTCTCATAATTATCTTGATCCCATACATAACGTATCTTGATACGTCCCAATCCATCAGGATCTTTATTGTTAGTCACGATGGCACTGGAAATACCATTTAGGTTTCTGGTGTTTTCTGAATAATCGCTGTTTGGGTTAAGTGGATTCATGATATGTGTTTCCTCTTATATTGAAGTTCATTTTATAGGCACCATCTGCAAAACCATGCGTTACTTTGTCAACATAATAATTACAGGAAAAGCGTTTGCCAAGATTTTTTAATTCTACAAAGATACCAGGTTTCAGATCGGGGATACCGATAGATGTTGCACTTCCCGTTACCAAAAGATTGGCTCTTTTTTGAAAAAGAGAAAGGGCTAATTGATCGGCTTCTTTCTGGGAACAGACGGGTACCCGGACTTTATAGACAACATCATCTTTTAGGAGTAACTTTATTTTGCTACTTCCTGTTGCCTCTTTTTTACCGGAAGCTCCGGTCTTGGACGAACCTGCTTTTCCGATAATCTTTCTTTTGGAGCTAGGATCCCACCCGTATACTTCAACGCGTGAGACCTGCTGAGCAAGGTTGAACTGAGGATTAAATGTCAGCAATTCCTCTCCGTATTTCATGGAGAATGCCGAACTTTCTTTGGCAGGTGGCTTTCTAAAATAGAAGTCTTCACCCTCTACAAAGACTTCGTATCCATTCTTTTTTGCCAAATGGTTTACAATAAAGTCATAATCACTTTCACTTTTTTCCTGGCGTCTATATGAACAGTCTGTTTCTGTATTGTCTATATGAATATGTTTGATGACATTATATTTTGTTTGTTGCACAATATCTTTGACTATGTCACTGTCTTTTCTATTTTTCCAGGGTGCTTTATTCGATTTTCCTTTTGTTAGCAAAAAAAGGTAGTCATACCCTTCAACCTCTACATCAAGATAGTTCTCTTCTGTAAAGTTCCAGCTGATTGAAGTTATCACACCGGTGATGATAGATTTGTATTCACTGCGATAGCCAATTTTTATCTCCACTTTATTGCCAAATTGCAAAAGGTCAGTATATTTTTTATTCAAATTATATTCATAATCAAGTGCATTGGCGACAGTGAATGAAAACGAATTTGCACCTGAAAGTGATTGCTCGATTTTTAGTTCAACTATCCCTATACCGTGTTTGGTTACTTTTTCATCATTGATGAAAACTATTGCTTCGGGTGCATAAAAATCATGACATTTCTTTAAAAGCGCATCCATTTCTATTCCTTTGGCGGCAGAAAAAGTTGCTTGCCGTTCTCAATGTTTAATGGATTGTCGATATTGTTGTGTTTTGCAATGAGTCTCCAGTAGGACGCATTCCCATACTCTCTGTAAGACATGAGCCATATGTCGTCTCCCTCTTTTAATACTCTTTTTTTTGTCAAATCTGAAGAATGCTTGATTGTCTGGGCTTCAATCTCCTTAAGTGTTTTATATGGCTTTAACGTCAATGTTACCTTTACGCGTGCGGGAATACCATTTTGATAAAAAAAGACAAACTTTTTATTTAACTGTGTTACCACCCCTTTCAAAATTGAACCTGCCCAAACAAATTGGCAGGGAGGAGGAGCATGAAGTTCAGGATCTATATCTGTTATCATCGCAAGTGGTTTTATCAAATCACGAACATCTTCTCCGGTATCTGTGCTGTCAAACAGCAATTCCAATGACAGATCTTTTTCTTCTCCTCCTTTAAATTGTGTTATAAAGTCTTGCATACCTATTAGTTTCTTAGTTTCAAAATTATTACTTTTGTTGATGGCATAATCCACCGGATTGAATTGCAATGCAATTTCTTTATCTTTGTGTGTACCTTCGAGTATTAAAACAGAGGCCTTGTTGCTTTTTGTATTCATCTATTATCTCCTTTCAAACCCGGCATGAACTATTTCTATCGTTTCAACAGCTATACTGTTTCCCTGGGCATTGAAACTTGATCCTGTCCATTTAACTGGATAAGCATCTTTAAAGATAAACGTCCATTTTGTTTTTTCTTTTTTTTCATCCAGAACTACTAAGGCAATATTTTTTTTCAATGTTTTTAGAGGTTTTTTATGGTTTATGGCATTGGAGACATCTTGATGCCATTTCCAAAGTTGATCGGTATCACTAAAACCTCGTTTTAGTGTTAAGTTACTATAGGTAATACTTTTGGGAAATTTATAGACAAAGTCATTGCCTCCCTCTCTATAATCTTCTGTTTCAATCGTTTTTTCCAGACCAGACACTTCAGAGAAGCCTGCTACCGCGATATCATCGATGGTGATTAAAAAACGAAAATT
>JANTHR010000108.1 GCA_024762315.1 Sulfurovum sp. | reverse complement strand
ATATGTAAAAATAATCTTATTCGTTGTGTATCATCACTATAAGATACTTCTTGTGTTAGACCTATTGTAGTCTGTGGTACTGTTTTATTCAAGTTTTGAAGATCAAGATATCTTGAAAAAGGGTCCAAAGCAAACATCGTACGGTAAATATAGGTTTTGTAGCTCCAATGCTCAGAGGTAAAAATGTAACCTAAACGCAGCTGCAAAAGATCATCGTCTTCTACGTTTGAATTTCTGTAGATCTTACTGTACTCTACACCCAGAGTAAGCAGTTCAGCTTCACTAAGCACATACTGATCCTGAAAAAAAGCCGATAAAACACTTTCCCGATTGAAAGATGAAGGAAGCACACCGTACCCTTCCACCGAAAAAGAGTCAAGCTCCTTGACTCTGGCCTTCATTCCGGCAGTAATGCGGTGATCACCTATTTTCTCTTTGTAAGTGAGTTCTCCGCTATAGGTACTGTTTTTAGATGTAGCATCAAAACGATTACCAAAAAAATTACCTGAATACACCAAAGGAAAATCATCTTCTTGTCTGCTGTCTGCTTTCAGCCAATCATAGGCAAATTGGGCTCTCCAGTGTTCAGTAAAGTCAATGCCATAATCCATATGGATATTGAGATAATCCATCTCAGATACCAAGGGGGTGGCATCCCAACTTAATCCGGCAAGACCATCTGTATCTTTTTTCATCATTTGTAAGTGAAATATCTGCTCTTCTGTTTTTACATAAGAGAAAAGTTGTGTACGTTCAAAATCCCGTGAAAGGGGCTGGGAAGTACCATTGTCTATTTTTTCTCGTTTACTGTTTGTATGAGAAAAATTGACCATATAGGAAAAATCCTCTTTTTGCTCTCCAAAGTTAATGCTTTGGCTATTGTATCCTCTGCTGCCTCCCGTAAGGCTCAGTTTTCCCCCACTGTCTCTTTTGGGATCTTTGGAATAGAGGAATATAGTCAAATAGGCAGGTTCTACCGAAGTTTCAAAAGAGGGGGTCATATAATAAAACTCTATATGATCTACAAAATCTATGTTCACATCCCCATAAAGCACCAACCCGCTTCCTACCCATCCCTGAGTGATCTCTACACCATCCACAAACAAGCGAATAAAGTTACTTCTATAAGGCTCAAACGCTCCAGAAACCAAAGGATCTGGAAGTCCATATCTATTCTCGTGATAATACATAATTGGTGTTGTTTTAAATACATCTTTCAGTGTTTTGGCATGCATTTTTTCCAGTTTTTCTCTGGTAAAAAGCACCAAATGTCCCTTGTTCTCATCAATAGTCTTTTGGCTTAGATCATTTTTATGGCTAAATTCATTCATGAGCTTTTCTACACCAGCCGCATGCAGATATGCAGCAAATGCCACAAAGAAAAAAAGTGTGAGTGTTTTTGAAAAAAAGTGCATTGTTTTATCCCCGATCATAAACTTCTTTCAACATAATAGTATAAAAATGTCAAAAAATGTCAAAAGCATGACTTAACTGCAGTTAAACTATAATATCATTTATATGCTTATTATGTTCATAAAGGGTCATTATGCAGCTAGAAGAGGTCTTTAACCTTTTAACACAGGAATATACGCTAGTACTTGCAACAACCAAAGAAGATTTTTCTTCCGTTAAAGAAGTTCGTAGAGAAATTTTATTGCCAAAATACCGAAACTTTGCAACGATAGAAGATGAAGATCTCTTCCTTTTTAATCAAGATGACAGACAATCATTTATTTATCTCCTGCAACATAAAGAAACAAAGCAATACGTAGGTACCGTAAGAATCTATTTTGTCAACAACCATACAGCACAAAAAATATTGCCGATGGAAAGGTACACGCATTCCAGGCAGATAAAGCAACTCTCACAAGCCCTTCCTGTCTGTGAAATATCACGCTTGGCTTTATCTAGAAAACTTGTTAAACATAAAAACTTTTCAGCATTACAATTAAGAACTTATCTTTCCCTGGGTCTTATGATTGCAACAAGAATAAACGCTTTCCTCTATGATTACGCCACTATCTTCTCCATAATGGAACCTTCGTTAGAACGACTTTTGAAAAGACAGAACGCTAATTTTAAACAAATAGGAGAGGCTGTTGATTATTATGGTATGAGAGCACCTTTTACAATAAAGAGAAAAAAACTTTTACATGAAACCGAAGAGAATGTAGGTCAAATTACTCGTTACTACCTCAAGCAACTCTGTCAAAACCCCGAACCTTTCTGGCAGTTCATAGACAACAACCCCTACCTGGAACGTTCAGACATACAGCTTGACAGGATATGCCAGCTATTTAAAGAGTATGGAGAGGATGTAGACCTGGAACTTTTATCGGGTGAAAAAGAGATCATGACAGAAGTCTGATCTTTTTTTTAGCGCTTGACTTTATAGATCACCGCGTACATTAATGGTACATAATAAAGATTAAGTATGGTAGCCCAGGCAATACCGAAGCCAAGAGAGATCGCCATAGGCTGGATGATGAGTGCCTGTCCGCTTGCAAAGAACATCAGGGTCAAGAGCCCCAAAACAGTGGTAATGGACGTAAGCAGGATCGGCCGCAGTCTCATACCTGCTTTTTCCACCATTGCATCATAACCTTTGCTCCCTTTGACAAAATCAAGCATGATCAGGCCATCATTGACCACCACTCCGGCAAGTCCTATGATACCCATGACCCCAGGCATCGTTAAATTGATACCCAGAAGATAGGTTCCCACCAGGGCACCTACGATGGAAAGCGGTATCGTAGAGACGATGATCAGAGGCAGTATCAGAGAATTGAACATCCATACCAGGGAGATAAAAATGAGGAAAATAGCGATCATTGCCGCCTGAGACATCTCTCTTTTCATCTGTTTGTTCTCTTTCTCTTCACCTTTGATAATGACTTTGATCCCCTCATTTTCAAATTTTTGAAGCAGAGGTCTTATTTGCTCCATCACTTCGGTAGCCAGAACGGTTTTACTGTCAACTCTTGCCATAACAGACCGTACCCTTTGGCTGTCTTCTTTGAATACCTTGACAAAACTCTTTTGATACTCAAAATCACAGATATCTCCCAGCCTTACAAAGTGCTGTCTGTCGGGAGTGGAGAGCTTCACAGATTCCATTTGGATATTGTTGTCTTTATTGGGATCTTCTATACGTATACGTACCAAACCCACATCATTGAACATTTTTCCATATTCGCTTTTAAGAAAAGACCCTTTTAGCACAGAAGTCAGATAGGCTTCGGTAAATCCCAGTGACTGTCCATATTCATTGACACGGAGTTTAAGCTCTTTTACCCCCTCCTGGGCATTGTCTGCGATGTCATGTACCCCGCTTATCTCTGAAAGCCTCTTTTTCAATGCATCCAAAGTCTTCATGATCTTGTGTGTATCCGGTGTACTCAAGCCTATTTCAATATCATGCCCCACAATACCTGCCTGCTGAACGAAAAGGTTGATCTCCTGAAAGAGCGGATCACCATTGTGAAGTTTGACATTCTTGAATTTTTCCACAACCTCTTTCTGTACTTCTTTAACGATCTCCTGTGCTCTCTTTTTCCGGACCATATCACTGCCGTCATATTCCAAAGAGAAAATAGGATTGATATATCTGTCAAAAATATTTTCCGGCGCTTTTTCATGGAGGTTAATGAATATCTGGAAGAGATTGCTGCCTGTTTCAAAGCTCTGGTCAGGATTGAACATCATCCCTATCACAGAAGTGACTGACGCAACTTCACTTTTATCCAAACTTTCCAAAAGCTTTTTTTCTATCTGTGTAACGGCCTTTTCCGTATCTTCCAGCTTATAATTTATGTCCACTTTACCGTTCAGGTAGATCTG
>JANTHR010000107.1 GCA_024762315.1 Sulfurovum sp. | reverse complement strand
AGTTTGGTGTGACCAAATTGCCTCGTATCCAAAAACACATTATCTCTGTGGCAAACCAGATGAATAAACCTTCCATCACAGCCACGCAGATGCTTACATCGATGAAGGAAAATCCTTTCCCGACACGTGCAGAAGTAAGTGACATCGCCAATGCTGTTTATGACGGTACAGATGCAGTGATGCTCAGTGATGAGACTACTATCGGTAAGTTTCCTATACAGGCAGTGGAAGTACTGCACGATACTATTAAAGATGTGGAGCTTGACTACCCATATAATAAAGATTTCAATCCCGAAAACAGTTCTGATGCGGTCTCCAAATCAGCTGTAGAGTTGGCGAAGCATTTTGATAAGGAAGCATTGGTGGCATTTACTACTTCAGGTTACAGTGCACAGACCCTTTCGAAGTATAGACCCAAACAAAATATTTATGCCGTCTCACATTCACTAAAGACGCATCGTCGTTTGAATCTAGTCTGGGGTGTACGTCCGCTGTTCATCATGGAAGACGTTAAAAACCCAACACGGCTTTTATATGATTTTGTCAAAAAGCTCATAGATGAAAACCGTATTAGTATGGATAAGAAGTTTATTGTAACCATGGGAGCATCTACGGGCAAGGCAAAGTCAACAAGTCTCATACGTCTACTTGATAAAGAGGGTATAAAGTCTGTTTTGGAGTATGAAGTATAAAATAATCATATGGAGGTCATTTCTCTTCACGGGAATTTCGTATGAAAGAGTTATATATTGTGCTCAAAAAACTCACCCATCATCTCAAAATCTAGCATCTCTTTGATGACTTCTTTCACAGGTTTAGCACCCATAAATCCATAGGCTATAAGCGTTTCAAGTACTTCACCATTATAGGCTGTTTCAAGTATAGAAATATATGTATCTTTCAGATATGGGTGTATGGACTCCAAGTCTGCTTTGAGATCTGTTCTGTAGAGTTCTATAGGGTTGTCTTTGCCGTAGTCTGCGTAGAGGTTGTCTTTGTCTATGTCGTCTGTTGCTTCCAGCATTTTTCGAAATATAAAATCTTCAAAGTTCTTGGCAACATACTCTGCTTCATCATCTTCCCAGATAAGTACTATGGGAGTCTCTTCTGCTCCATTGTCATAAAAGGCATAGGTATTTCCTTCTGCTGTTTTGGCAAAAGGGATGAAGTGATGGGTATCAGTATCCCAGTCTTCTGGAAATTCAAAATTGAGAATGGCATCAGGGGTAAGCAGTTCAAAGTCTGAGCCTCCAGAGTGGAGTAAAAGAGGTGGATTTTCTTTGAGGGTGGAGTAGACATCTTCTGCCCAAGTCTTACCTTTGGGAAGCGGCTCTTCAAAGCCTCTCATCCAGTTGAGTTTATCGGCTTTAAAGAGTGCTTTGTAGAGTGCCGGGTAGCTAAAGTTATGTTTTGTTGCTAGTTGTTCTAAAGTAGTCATAGTAAATTCCAATAAATTTAATTAAGCTACAATAGCAAAAAAAGATTAAGGCTTAACAGTGGAATTAGAAAAAGGACTTTATAAACATTATAAAGGTAACACCTATGAAGTTTACATGACCGCACAACATTCAGAAACAGAAGAATGGATGGTGGTGTACAAGGCATTGTATGGAGAAAAAGGAATGTGGGTACGTCCTTATGCGATGTTTATAGAAAAAATAGAGATAGACGGGGTCTTGGTAGACAGGTTTACAAAAGTGGATGAAAACCATGTTTGCTAAAACAGCATAATGCCGCTAATGGAATATCTCCATAGAAAAAGGGTTAAAAAACTGTCCCCATTGTAATAGTGTTAGTCCAAGCGGAAATGTCAAGGAAGGGGTTGTCGTAGGTATAATAGTGGTGCTTTATGTACTTTTTTATGCGCTTAACGCCTAGATCCCTTCTATTTTTCGTGCTTCAAAACTGACAAGATGAGAACCGGAAAATTTAAAAGAGATTTCTATCGGGCGACAACACACTTCGCAGTCTTCTATGTAGTCACTACTCTCTTCTTCTGGGTCAAGAAGCATGGAGATTTCTTCCCAGCAGTAGGGACAAGAAAAAAAATGTTCTTTCATTCTGTATCTTCCTTCTTTTTAAATAAATTTGCGAACCAGTCAGTCATGCTACAACCAGAACTGCTGCATCCCTCTTTCTGATTGCGTACTGCAATGATGTTGCGTATGAGTAGTGCCAAAAAACCAAATGCAATGATGAATTGTACGCTTCCTGCCATCCATTGGTGTTGGATAAAACTTTGTACGGCCAGAACTAGCATGACAAGTGTGATGATGAGGCACATGGTAAATCCTATTTTTTTCAAATTATAGTACAATCACATAAAAAACAGGACTTTTACATGTCAACTATCATAGAATATTTTCAAACCCTCACACAAATTCCTCACTGTAGTAAAGAGGCAGATAAATTATCGGATTTTTTAGTTGCTTTTGCCAAAGAAAGAAATTACACGGTAGAAGTAGATGCAGTAAAGAATATCCATATCTGCAAAGGCTCACCAAAATTATGTCTGCAAGCGCATTATGACATGGTCTGTATGGGTAAAGCACCTCAGATAGAAACGTATGTGGAAGAGGGTTGGCTGAAAGCTGAAGACTCTTCTTTAGGAGCAGATAACGGCATGGCTATAGCAATGATGATGCAACTCATGGATGAAGGCAGGGAGTTGGAGTTTTTGTTTACTGCAGATGAGGAAGTAGGGCTCATCGGAGCAAATGAAGTAGCATTCGATCTCAAAAGTGACTATATGTTGAACCTTGACAGTGAAGATGAAGCCGAGGTTTATATAGGCTGTGCCGGCGGAGCAGATATTGTCGCCAGTAAGCAAGACAGCTTCATAGAGGGGGTAGGTGATTGTTATGAGGTGGCCGTAAAGGGGCTTTCCGGTGGTCATTCGGGTGTGGACATTGATAAGGGTATTCCTTCGGCTATTAAAGTTTTGGGTGCCTATCTGGCAGAAAACAATGTTACGCAGTTAGCAAGCATCTATGGGGGAGAACGCCGTAACTCCATACCTGCCAACGCTGTGGCTATTGTTTGTACCGAGGGTCAATTGGAAAGTACAGATATGGTACAGGTAAGAGAGTTAAACGAACATCCAAAAATACTTAAAGAAGGAGATAAGATCATCTCTATGATAGATGCCTTTAAACATGGAGTAAGAGCGCAAAATAAGGAACTGGGTATTCCTGATGTAAGCATCAATCTTGCCATTGTCACTGCAGATGAAAAGGGCGGACTTAGTGTAGAGAGCAGTGCAAGAGCAATGAATATGCAAGCACTTGAAGCACTTACGGAAGAAACTACAGCATTTTTCGAAACCTACGGTTTTAACGTATCGGTAGAAGATAAATACCCTGCATGGAAACCTGAGGTAAATACCTTTACCGACCTGGTAAGTGCTGAGATGAAAAAGGTGTTTGGAAGAAGTAAAACGATGGCGATCCACGCAGGGTTGGAGTGTGGTGTCATAGGGGAGAAGTATCCTAAAATGAAACTTTCCTCCATGGGTCCGACCATACGATACCCTCACTCTACAAGAGAGAAAGTCAAGCTGGATTCAGTTGAAAAAACGTTTGAAGTGCTTCAAAAGATCATTGCCAACGTTTAGTGATATGTGTATTTTCGTTACAGTTATGGAAATAATTTTTACAAATAATTCTTATAATTTTATAGTAAGTCGTATAGGAGTAATTTGAAAAAATACCAATGCATAAAATGAAGGAATAAATATGAAAACAATATTTCAGGATATAGCGTATCTGGAAAAGAACACAGAAGATAAAAAATCAAAAGAGATCCTCAAAGAACTTGAACAGAATTTTCATTTACTGAGAACCAAAAGCGGGCTGTCTCAGCTGATGAACAAGAAAA
>JANTHR010000106.1 GCA_024762315.1 Sulfurovum sp. | reverse complement strand
ACCGGGGAAAAACTCATCTTGTGTTTTTAAATATTCCAAAAACCCAACCGTATAGGCAAAACAGACCCGGTCTGTCATTGCACTTACCAACCCTCTGGCACCACTTGTACCAAAGTTGACACCACTCTCTTGCATTAATTGTGAAATTTTATATTTTTTTATCATTTAAATTACTTTAGTCCCTTATATATCTCAATCGTGTCTTTTACACATTTATCCCAATTATATCGTGAGGCAACTTCAATTCCCTCAATTCTGGCTTTACTTCGCCAAAGCGCATCATCCAAACCTTTTTCCAAAGCTTCCAGGAAGCTTCTATCATCATCCGGGTTCACAACGAGTCCGGCACCTGATGCTACTTCAGGAAGACATGACCTGTCTGACGTAATCACCGGTACTCCCGAAGCCATAGCCTCTGCAACAGGCAATCCAAAGCCTTCATACTCTGAAGGATAAACAAACAAGTGTGCATGCTGATAAAAAAGAAAAAGCTCTTCTTCAGACACGTAACCGGGTCTTATGACCCAACCTTCCTTTTGTGCTTTTTCTATTTTTTTCATGATTGTTTCAAAATGCCAACCATAGCCGCCTATAAGCACCAAAGGCCAGCGCTTTTTGACGCTATAAGATAAATGTTCATAGGCATCTAGCAATTTACCAATGTTTTTTCTTGGTTCTATTGTTGAGACACATAAAGTATAACCATTCTCAGACAACCCATACTTTTTTAAAAATGCAACATCAGGATTATCTCTTGGTCTAAATGCGGAAGCTACTCCCAAATAGGCAACTGAAATCTTCTCTTTGTCCCATCCAAAAAATGCCATCACTTCTTCTTTTACGGCTTTAGAATCCGTTATAATATGTAAGGTTCTCTCTAGACTTTTTAAAAAATGTTTTTCAAACTGTTCAATGCGTTCTTTCGGATGTGTTTCCGGGTACTTGAAAATAGAAAGATCATGTACTGTTGTCACACCGCTTTGGGCACATTCTGGCAGGAAAAAGTTCGTAGCATGTACGAGACTATTTTCACACTGATGCTTTACACGCTGTTTTCTTACATAGTTTTTAACGATACGAAAAGGTTTGGTCGCCAAGGGGTATGTTCTAGGCTTATTGTATTGCATTTTTTTTATTTGGTTAAAATCATCAATCACCCTATTGTCTACATAGTATGACAGATGTTCAATATCATTAGACTTTTGCAATCCTTTTGCCAATTCCAAATTGTATCTGCCTATGCCTGTTTGCTGATGAAGAAGTGCAGATGATTCTAATATGATATGCATTAACTGTTGTACATATCCAAAAGTGTACTTCTAAATTCAGGTATGCTAAATGCTCCTACTATTTGTTCTAGCTTTTTGGTGCTTCCTGTGAGGCTTTTTATCTCATTTGCACGAACAAATGCCGGATTTACCTTTACTTCTATTTCATACCCTGCCAACGTATTCATCATCTCTATGACATCAAGCAGTTTTATGCCATGATTGGATGCAATATTCACCACCTCTCCACTGGTTTTTGCTTCTAAAAGCCGCTGATATATTTCACACACAAACTGTATGTCATTAAATTCTCGACCCACATATAAGTTTCCTAGCTCTATGGTCTGTTTTTTCTCTTTATAGTGGCTGACGATCTTTGGTATCAAAAAGTGTTCTGCCTGACCTGCCCCGGTATAGTTAAAGGGTCTGGTGATAATGAGTGGCAGTTTATCAAAGTACCCACTGGCCAAACACTCCATAGCATATTTGCTTGCGCCATAGTGATTAGCAGGTTTTGGACAAAGTGACTCATCTAAAACTTCTAGTCCCTGATTGCCATAAACTGTTGCACTGCTGGCAAGTACAATCTTTACAGGCTTTATTTTAAGTGCTATAAAGGCATCGAGTATATTGATAGTACCAATGGTGTTGACACGGTAAAAGTCTTCATTGTTTCCATGTGCGGCAAATGAGATGCCAGAAAGGTGAATAAGATACTCAGGCGTTACAGTTTTAAGTACATCCATGATCTGATCTTTTTCTGTAATGTCACACTGGTACTTTTTGTCTGCACTACTAAACAAAGATGTACCATAGACATCAAAACCAGATTTTTCGAGATAACCAGATAGATGTTTTCCTGTAAAACTATCTATACCAGTAATGAGAACTTTTTTTGACATTTAAAATACAAAACCTGTTTCATTTCTTCTCAAATCTGCTTTTACCATCATGGCACATAATTCTTCAAGCGTGCATTTTGGCTCCCAGCCCAACTCTTTTTTCGCTTTTTCAGGATTACCTATGAGCAGGTCTACTTCAGCTGGTCTGTAAAACTTAGGATTTACCTTTACAACGGTACTCCCGGTCGCTTTGTCAATCGCTATTTCATCCTCACCTTCACCTTGAAACTCCAGTTCAATACCAACAGCTTTAAATGCCATGGTCACAAAGTCACGAACCGTCTCAGTTCTGTTTGTAGCCAATACATAGGTATCCGGCTTATCTGCTTGAAGCATAAGGTACATTCCCTCTACATAGTCTTTGGCAAATCCCCAGTCTCTTTTGGCATCCATATTGCCAAGTTCAAGTACATCGAGTTTACCAAGTTTTATCTTGGCGACCGCATCGGTGATCTTACGTGTTACGAACTCCAAGCCTCTTAAAGGTGACTCATGATTGAACAAGATCCCGCTTGTAGCAAACATATCATAAGACTCTCTGTAGTTCACTACCATCCAGTGTGCATACATCTTAGCTGCTCCATAAGGGCTACGCGGCCAAAATGGTGTTTTTTCTGTTTGAGGGATCTCCTGGACATCTCCAAACATCTCAGATGTACTTGCCTGATAAAATTTGATTTTAGGATTGACTATTCTGATAGCTTCCAATAAATGGGCAGCACCAAGCCCTGTAATGTGTGCAGTGGCCAGCGGCTGCTCAAACGACACCCCCACAAAACTCTGCGCCGCAAGATTATAGATCTCGTCTGGTTGTATCTCTGCCACCATTCTTATGCTGTTTGCAGCATCTGTCAAGTCATACTCTACCAAATGAAGATTCTCATGGTCTTTTACACCTAACTCTTCAAGTCTCCAAAAGTTTACTGAAGCCGTTCTTCTGTAAGTTCCGTAAACTTCATACCCTTTTTCTAAAAGAAGCTCTGTTAAGTAGGCTCCGTCTTGTCCTGTTATTCCTGTGATGATTGCTTTTTTCATTTTTTCTCCTGTGTTAATTTAAATATTCAAACAATGCAGTAATTGTTTAGTACTCTCTTCCCAAGTCAGCCAAGGCATACCGTCAGATTTTGGGTGTTTATCATTTTTATAAAGCTCTAGCCACTCTTTAACTGCAAGAGCAATTACTTCCGGTTCTTTACTGTTATCAAAATAGTATGCATATTCTCCAGCAACTTCTCTAAACACAGGGATGTCTCTTGCTATGATAGATTTCTTATGTTGTGCAGCTTCTATAAGCGGTAGTCCAAAACCTTCTCCCTCGCTTGCTGCTATTAAACAGGTAGAAGATTCATATATCTTTTCTAAATATTCATCACTTATACCGTTAAACCAAAAGAGTCTTTTGTTTAGTTCTGGATGATTATTTAACTTTGCTACAAGTTCTTCTACCAACCAGCCTTGTTTACCTACAATAGCTAAATTACACCCAATGCCTTGTTCCCATAACTCTTCAAATGCTGCTATTGTTTGGGCATGCCCTTTTCTAGGTTCGAGTGTACCTACCATGATAAATGAAGTATGGCTCTCAATACTCTTGATAACTTCTTTTGCATTTTTCGGAAGACCATTACTGGGTTTAGAGTTATCAATGTCGGCACCCAAATGGAACCACTCATACTCTAAGGTATTTGACACCTTTAACCGCTCATCTTTAACCCATGTTTGTATATCATTAATAACTGCTTGAGATATACACAATAGTTTGTCTGATACTTTAAGAATAGTTTTGAGCCACTCAGTATGTATTTTACCACCACCTTTAGGCCACCACTGCGGATGAAGAATAGGCAAAATATCATATACCACAAATAATATTTTTACTCCTTTCTCTCGAATTTGACTAAATAGTAATTTTTTTTCACATTCT
>JANTHR010000105.1 GCA_024762315.1 Sulfurovum sp. | reverse complement strand
AAGGCTTCCGGATTATCTGTTGTGCCAGCAAGAAGGTTCATCTGGATGACATTGTCAATGTAGGTAAAGTCACGACTAGTCTCACCATCTCCGTTAATAAAGACATCTTCTCCTGTTAACAAAGAGCCCACCCATTTTGGAATAACCGCGGCATAAGCACCATTTGGGTCTTGACGGCGTCCAAAGACATTAAAGTAACGCAGACCAAGTGTTTCCATACCATATACTTTTTGGAAAACGGAGCCGTAGAGTTCATTGGTCGCTTTCATGGCAGCGTAAGGAGACAGTACATTCCCAGTACGCCCTTCTACTTTCGGGAGTTCTTTGGAGTCACCGTACACAGAACTTGAACTCGCATAGACAAAACGCTTGATACCCGCATCTTTGGCAGCGGTGATCATGTTAAGAAAGCCTGTTACGTTCGAGCGGTTGGATGTTATGGGGTCATCTATGGAACGTGGTACTGAACCAAGTGCCGCCTGATGAAGTATAATATCCACTCCCTCGCATGCTTTTTGGCAAGTTTCGATGTCTGCGATGTCACCCTCTATGAACGTAAAGTTTTTTGCAGATTCTTCACCTACCTGAGAGAGTACATCATCTATGTTATGTTGATATCCCGTAGAGAAGTTGTCGAGGCCCACTACTTTTTGTCCATTTGACAGAAGGAATTCTGTCAAGTTAGAACCTATAAATCCTGCATTTCCCGTTACTAACCATGTTTTTTGATCTTTTTTCAATTCTTCACTGAGTTGTTCAAGTTTGTTCATTAAAGCTTCCCGTCACTTTCTCTAAGTTTTGATTTGATGTCATAGACAACAGTATCATGTCCATTTTTTAATTTCTCAATATCCAGTTCATTAAATTTGTCATGTGCTACAGCGAGAACTACAGCGTCATATACATTATCTATAGAAGAAAGAAGATCCAATCCGTATTCTCTTTTGACTTCTTCCGGATCTGCCCATGGATCGTAAACCTCTACATCCGTTCCGAACTCCTGAAGTTCATGGATGACGTCGATGACTCTTGAATTTCTGATGTCAGGGCAGTTTTCTTTGAAGGTAATTCCCAAGACTAATACCTTCGAACCTTCAATCTTTTGACCTTTTTGTATCATAAGCTTGATAACCTGATTTGCCACATAGATGCCCATATTATCATTAAGTCGACGTCCAGCAAGAATAATTTCAGGATTGTAGCCAATTTCCTGTGCTTTGTATGTTAAGTAGTAAGGATCTACCCCGATACAGTGTCCTCCGACCAATCCCGGACGAAATGGCAGGAAGTTCCACTTGGTTCCTGCCGCTTGAAGTACAGCTTCGGTATCGATGCCGAGTTTGTTGAAGATGATCGCTAATTCATTCACAAAAGCAATATTTACATCACGTTGAGAGTTTTCGATGACTTTGGCTGCTTCAGCAACTTTTATGGATGGAGCCAAGTGTGTTCCTGCTGTAATGATGGAAGCATACAGTGCATCTACGTTCTTTCCAATTTCAGGAGTAGAGCCGGAAGTTACTTTTAATATCTTGGTAACGGTATGTTCTTTGTCACCAGGATTGATACGCTCTGGAGAATAACCGCAAAAGAAGTCTTCATTGAATTTCAATCCTGAGAATTTCTCTAATACGGGAACGCATTCTTCTTCGGTTGCACCGGGATAGACAGTCGATTCATAAATAACGATGTCGTTTTTTTTCAGTACTTTACCGATAGATTCACTTGCTTTAATGAGCGGTGTCAAGTCTGGACGTTTATGTTCATCAATGGGTGTTGGAACTGTGACAATATAGATATTGCAATCAGCGATATTTTCCAATTGGTTGGTAAACTCCATACCATTTGCAATGGCCTCTTGGAGCTGCTGTCCACTCAGCTCAAGTGTTCTATCCAATCCGCTTCTTAATTCATTGATACGCCACTGGGCAATATCAAAACCAATTACTTTGTATTTTTTGCTAAATGCATGTGCCAATGGCAGACCTACATACCCTAAACCAATAATTGCTATTTTTGTATTCATTGTTAATACTTTCTATCTTTTACTATATTTATTGATAGTAGTATATCGAAAAAAGTTTAGGGTTATATGCTGCTGGCATATTGGATGGTTATTTTATTCAGGTTCGTTTTTATCATATCCGTTAGGATTATTTGATTGCCATCTCCAGCTGTCTTTACACATTTCTTCTATGCCCTTTTTTGCTTCCCATCCCAAGATTTCTTTTGCATAGGACGGGTCTGCGTAACATTTTGCGATGTCGCCTGCGCGCCTTGGGGCAATACGGTAAGGGACTTCTTTGCCTGAAGCCTTTTCAAAGGCTTTGACCATATCCAGTACGGAGTAACCTTTGCCTGTACCTAGATTGATGGTCATTACAGCATTGAAGCTGTTGATCCTGTCAAGTGCTTTGACATGTCCTTCTGCCAGATCGACCACATGAATGTAATCTCTGACACCTGTACCGTCATGGGTATCATAGTCATCACCGAATACAGAGAGGTATTCTCGTTTACCTACGGCTGTTTGGGCGATAAAAGGCATCAGGTTGTTGGGGATCCCGCTGGGGTCTTCACCTATGGTGCCTGATTCATGTGCCCCTACAGGGTTGAAGTAGCGAAGCAGTACGATTTTCCATCTGTTATCTGAGACATAAAGGTCTCTGAGTATCTCTTCGATGAAGAGCTTGCTTCTGCCGTAGGGATTGGTGGCAAAGAGGGGGAAGTCCTCTTTGATGGGAGTGGTATGCGGATCGCCATAGACCGTTGCAGATGAACTGAAAACAATGGACCGGCATCCGTACTCTGCCATGACTTCACAGAGGGATACGGTACCGTAAACATTGTTGTCATAGTACCTTAATGGCTGTTCTACCGATTCTCCTACTGCTTTAAGACCGGCAAAATGGATCACAGAATCTATAGTGCGGCTTTCAAAGACCTTTTTCAGATCTTTCCTGCTGCGAATATCTCCCTCTATCACGGTGATCTCTTCTCCTGTGATCTTTTCTACTCTTTTAATACTTTCTCTGGACGCGTTGCAGAAATTATCGAAGACAACGACATCATAGCCGGCTTCTATAAGGAGTACGACAGTGTGTGAGCCAATGTAGCCGGCACCGCCGGTAACAAGGATGGTTGATGGTTTGTCCATTATTTTATATTCCTTTTAAAAACTGAGTTTCAATCCACCGTAGAAGCTGTCATTGAAGTTTTGATCGCCTGCTTCATAGTCTGTATCGATATTGCGATACCCTGTAAAGAGATGTACATTTGAGATCACTTCCATGTCAGCTTCAAGTCTGAATTCTGAGTAACTGTCTCCATCCCTGAATGTAAGCACAGAGGGTGCGTAAGCAAAGCTTGACAGAAGCGATGTCGTAGGAATATTGTCATTAAGCGGAAGTGTGTAGATACCTTTTGCCATAAGGGGTACTGCCATAAAGTCACTTGCAAAGATGACTTTTGCACCAAAAGCAAGTGTAAGACCGGGAATACCCTGTAGTGAATTTTGTCCGCTTATGCCAACACTGCTCATATTATCCCCATCGGTATGCAGATAAGAAGCATCTAAGATATATGTGGTGCCGTCTGCATAGTTTGCTAAAGTATTGAGATTGACAGAACCAAGTATTTCAACATCTTCATTATTGATATCCAGACCGATACTGTTTTCTGCGCTCAGTGCTGAGGAAAGTAAAAGGGTAGTGATTAATAGTTTTTTCATAGTCATGATATGCCTTTTGATATTTATTCATATAATGATAACATAAAGTTGGTTATAACTTATGCATATTCAATCTGCCGGCATATAGTTTTTCTTCTTTTCGGCTTCTTCGGCCTTTTTCTTCTGTCGTGCCTTTTTTTTCTCATCCATCATGACAGCATCCCTCAGGTCTTCTTCGTTGTCATAACGTGCGGCATCGATGAACTTGGACTGGTCATCGAACTGGCCTGTCTTGACACCCCAGAGCAGGGCTATGAGCCCCAAGGCACCTAAAAATGTGGAGACACCAAGCATTAAGATAACAATATTTTCACTCATGATTTATCCTTGAATTTTAACATTTTGATCCGCATGGAATTGCCTACTACTACCAGTGAACTCAAACTCATGGAGAGTGCGGCAACCAG
>JANTHR010000104.1 GCA_024762315.1 Sulfurovum sp. | reverse complement strand
AACGTTTTAACGGTTCAATGAGGCGAGAGTTTTTTAATGCATATCTATTCGATACGTTAGATGAAGTAAGAGAAGCTGCAAGAGTATGGATTGATGATTATAACTACAATAGACCACACAAGTTTTTAGGAAAATTAAGTCCTATTGAATATTTGAAAAAGTATTATTTAGAACAGAGTTATTCTGCTTAGACTGGTCTTGTTTAAGGGGAGGCTTATAATATATGCAAAATAAGTGAGGGGGAATCATTATGAAGACATCATCAATTATAAAACTAATGCGTCCTCATCAGTACATCAAAAACCTCTTCATCTTCCTCCCCCTCTTCTTTGCTATGAAGATCACAAATGTGGCGCTCTTGAGCAATGCCTTTATCGCCTTCATTGCTTTTTCCCTGACAGCGAGTGCCGTCTATACTTTAAATGACTACCACGACATCGAAGAGGACAGACAGCACCCAAAGAAAAAGAACCGCCCTCTTGCGTCGGGTGATATCTCCAAGCCTCAGGCCATTGTCATCATGGCGGTGTCGGGTACGGTTGGCTTTGCACTGATGGCTTCACTCTCATTGAAAGCGGCAGGCATCCTGCTTGCCTATGTCGTGATGAACATCGCCTACAGTTTTTCTTTGAAGCATATTTCTATTGTAGATGTGAATATCATCGCCATCGGGTTCGTACTGCGTCTTTTTATCGGTTCTGTTGTAACGGACATCCATCTGTCCAAGTGGATTATCATCATGACCTTCCTGCTTGCACTTTTTATGGCACTGGCCAAACGGAGGGATGACGTGCTTATTTACCTCGATACAGGAAAGAAGATGCGTAAGGTCATTGACGGCTACAATCTTCAGTTCCTTGATACAGCAATGGCTATTATGGCTTCAGTGGTCATAGTTGCTTACACCATTTATACAACATCTCCAGAAGTGGTAGATAGGTTCCATAGTGATTATCTCTACCTGACATCATTCTTTGTTATTCTGGGTGTTATGCGTTATTTGAAAATAGCTTTCGTACATAAAAACAGTGGTTCACCCACAAGGCTTGTAGCCACAGACCTTTTCATGCAGCTCGTTCTGCTTGGATGGGTCCTCACCTTTGCCTGGATACTCTACTGATGCTGGCAATCAAATACAGTATATTCGCAGCCATATCCACGCTGGTCAACCTTTTCTTTCAGTGGCTGAGCTTTCTGTTCTATAACGGTTTTGGTTCACTCTATATAGCGATGTTCGTTGGAACCCTTGCAGGACTGGTCGCAAAATACATCTTTGATAAGAAATGGATTTTCTACCATGCCTCCAAAAATAAAAAAGACGATGCCAAGAAGTTTGTACTGTATTCTTTCATGGGTGTCTTCACTACCATCATCTTCTGGGGAACGGAGATGGCGTTCTATTATCTCGTTCCTAATCCCAACGCCAAATATGTCGGTGCCGTCATCGGACTGACTATTGGCTACATCATCAAGTACTTCCTTGACAAGAAGTATGTATTCATCCATAAAGAAGAGGTCATTGCATGAAAGCCTGTACCGCATGGGGAATGTATCCCCAAATAGAATGCCGACACTTCAAGTTCAACAAAGAAGCGCCCCTCAAACAGATCATTGGTGACCAGAGCAGCCTTATCCCCTATGGCAACGGTAGGAGCTATGGTGACAGCGCATTGAGCGAGAACATCGTCGATGTCAGACCCAAAGACTACTTCATTGACTTTGATGAAGAGAGTGGACTGCTTCATGTACAAGCTGGTGTACTGCTCTCTGAAATCCTCGAAACCTTTGTCCCAAGAGGCTGGTTCCTTAAAGTCACACCTGGTACCAAGCTCATTACAGTAGGTGGTGCTATCGCCAGTGATGTGCATGGGAAGAATCATCATGTTGAGGGGTGTTTTAGTGAATGCGTTGAGGAATTCGACATTATGCTTACAGATGGAGAAATTGTTACCTGCACAAAAGAAGACACACCCGACTTATGGAAGGCGACCTGTGGAGGCCAGGGGCTTACAGGCGTCACCCTCGAAGCAAAGCTCACCCTTAAGCGTATCAACTCCCAATACATCGACCAGACCACAATTAAAACAAAAAACCTCAAAGAAACCTTTGAGGCATTCGAAGAGTATAGCCACATGCCTTACTCAGTAGCATGGATAGACTGTCTTGCTAAAGGGAACGAGATAGGAAAATGCCTGCTGATGGTTGGGAACTTCAGAGATGACGGCAAACTGGACTACAAACTCAAACCACAAAAGAGCATCCCTTTCAACTTCCCAAGCTTTGCACTCAACAACTGGAGTGTGAGAGCTTTTAACTGGCTCTACTATGGCAAGGTTAAAGAGAAGGTCTCCAAACAGAGAGTAGATATCGATACATTCTTCTATCCTCTTGATGCCATTGGTCACTGGAACCGTATCTATGGAAAGAAGGGGTTTACCCAGTATCAGTTCATCTTGCCTAAAGAGACAAGCTACAAAGGCTTGGAAGAGATATTGACAGCTATCTCAAAGTCTGGTAAAGGCTCCTTCCTTGCTGTACTTAAACTCTATGGCAAAGCTAACGAGAACTGGCTCTCTTTCCCGATGGAAGGGTACAGTCTAGCTCTGGACTTTAAAATAGAAAAAGGAGTATTCGAACTTCTCGACAGGCTCGATAAGATAGTCCTCAAACACAAAGGTAGAATCTACCTTACTAAAGATGTGAGGGTCTCCAAAACAACCTTCGAGCAGGGTTACCCGAATATAGATAAGTTCAGGCAGTTCAGGCAAGAAAACAAAATGGCTGAGAAGTTCCAGTCGTTACAATCAAAAAGAGTAGGAATATAATATGAGTTATGTATTGATAGTAGGTGCAAAGAGCGATATCGCCAAAGCGACTGCAAGAGGATACGCCAAACACGGGTACGACCTGTACCTGGCCGCAAGAGATGTGCAGGAGCTGACCAACTTTGCAAAAGACATCGCTACAAGAACCCACAGGGATGTGAATCTTATTGAACTGGACATATTGAACTATGATAGTCATCAGGCATTCTACGACAACCTCAAAGAGGAGCCTCTCGGAGTCATCTCGGCTGTAGGCTATCTGGGAGAGCAGGAGAAAGCACAGAGTGATTTCAGCGAAACGCAGAAGATCATCGACACCAACTATACAGGTGTTGTAAGTTTGTTCAATATCATTGCTGATGACTTTGAAAAGAGAAGAAGTGGTTTTATGGTAGGTATCTCTTCTGTGGCTGGTGACCGTGGGCGTAAGAGTAACTACATCTATGGTTCAGCTAAGGCGGCACTCACTGCTTACTTCTCTGGACTTAGAAACAGGCTTTATGACGCACAGGTGCATGTATTGACAGTGAAACCTGGGTTTGTGGCAACCAAGATGACTGAAGATATGGATTTGCCTGAGAAGTTGACAGCTCAGCCTGAAGAGGTGGCTGAAGATATTTATAAGGTTCAACAGAAGGGTAGGGATATGCTTTATACGAAGAGGATATGGAGGTATGTGATGATGATCATAAAGATGATTCCAGAGTGGAAGTTTAAGGAGATGAGCATATGAATATAAAAAAGGATACACTTAAATTTTACTTCATTGTGATCTATGTTTTATCTGGAACCTATATAGTCTGGTTTACGAATGGTAAATCTCTTATAGGCGTGGATGATGCTAATATTTATATGGTATACATGCAAAACTTTGCAAATGGACATGGTTTCGTTTTTAATATAGGGGGAGAAAAAGTTGAAGGTTTTACCTCTTTATTATGGACACTCATTGGATCAGTAGCATTTTATATTACACAAAAGCCTGAAATTATACTATTGGCAATAAATATCATTATAATCTCATTCACCCTTTGGAAGTTAGTATGTTTTATTGATAGATATTTGGATGATACTCGTTTCTTAACACCGAGTTCTTTATTCCTTTTAGGAGGATTGATTTTAATTCCTGGTTATTTTGAATGGACAGTTTTATCATTGTTGGAAACTGGATTATGGAGCTCTCTATTAATTTTAATCTCTCTTAATTTATTGGATGATCAAGAAAATAAAAATATATTGCATAACCTAAAGTTTTATACATTGATTATACTTTTGGTTTTATGTAGGCCAGAATCTATGTTATGGGTATTATGGTTTATAGTTGCTAAATTCTTTAAGGTTTACATTGACACAAAATCAATTAAGAAAAGTATATTACAGACAATTTCTGCAATAGTTGTATTTTCAGTCACAGTAGTAAGTTTAATTCTATGGCGTGAAGCTTATTTTGGTTTCCCACTCCCGAATACATTTTATGCAAAAATTACTTCTAATTGGATAGAAAATGCCATAGAGGGTTTAAAGTATATCATTTATTGTTTTTCTAATAATCCATTGTCAATATTAAGTTTACTGCTTGCTATAGGACTTTTATATCCTTTA
>JANTHR010000103.1 GCA_024762315.1 Sulfurovum sp. | reverse complement strand
CGAACTGCGTATTGAGTGATTTGCCGGACTTTGGCGAGAGAAGCCAAAAGGTTACCTCTTTGGGCTTGTTTTTACTCTCTTTTCTATATTTCCTGAAGCGCTTCGTATTGACAAAGTCATCCTCATACTCTTCAATAAACTCAAACGCATCATCACCCTCTTCTCCAAACCCCTCTTCATAAGGAATCTCCTGATGTGCAGGAGAAATGTATTGATCTCCCTCTTTCTGACACTGTTCAAGCCAGATATTGATGTAGTACGCTTCAGATTCAAGCCCTTCAAAACCAAATGCATCAAAAAGTCTTTTGGTAAATTCATATTCACTGATGCCTGTTTCTGAGTCTATCACTTTATTCATCTTTTCAACATACTGATGTCCATAACTGAGTCTTACATCCTCTTTTTCAAAGAAGTTTTTTGCCGGTATGATGATTTGCGCCATTTTAGAGGTCTCATTCTCATAAAGCCCAAAATAGACAAGATTTTTCACTTTTTCCAATTCTGCTTTTACACGATTGGTGTCAGGCATGGACTCTGCCGGGTTTCCACCCTGTATCAGTACAGTATCGAATTCAGAAAAATTTGTTGTAGCTTTGGGCACACGATTACACATTACATCAAAAGGATCCTTCAGTCCCAGTTTTGAATTGGACAAATAACTTACCCCGCACCCCTCTTTACCAAAAAGCCCTAATGTCGCCGCCAGAGAGTCTATGGCATGAAGAGTGTAAGAACCTATGGAGTATTTCTGTACACCATTACCTACCAAAAATACTACTTTTTGATCCCTAAGATACTCAAGCATATCTCCCATGTCTCCGAGTGTCACTCCGATATAGGCTAAAATAGCCTTTATACGATGTTCCCGTGTATAGTCATAGAAATCCTCATATTCAGGAGCAAACTCATCCATCCATGCTATATCTTCACTGTCTTCCATAAAAATGAACCGTGCCAACATGATCGCTACATAATAATCCGTACGCGGCTGGATCTGTAGGTGCAGATCTGCTTTTTTTGCAATCGCTGTTCGTACCGGATCGATCACAACTAGCTTCTTGCCCTCAATAAAAGGCATGATATGTGCATTGGTCACAGTTAAGTTTCGGCCCCATACCACAACCGTATCTGCTTTGGCGATCTGCTCTAAGGGCAATGATCTGTTGATGCCGCGTCCAAGTGTTATGCCTGCATCTCCGGCACCGTCACAAAGACTTCCTTTTGTTAAAAAGCCTTTTTTTCGCTCCATGAACAGGTTTGTCACCTCTTGCATCACACCAAAGTTTCCCGAACCTCTCCAAAGCAGTGATTTTTCAGCTTGAAATGCCTCTATCACAGCCTCCATAGCCTCTTCCATGCTCACCTCTTTGCCATTGACTCTAGGCTTTTCTATACGTGGAGTTTCGAAAATACTCTTGTTCAGCAAAGCACACAAGGCACCTGTACCGGCAGGATGATCTGCATTGCCTTTTATTTTGGGAAAATCATCTTTTTTCGCAATAATACTGCATGCATCATAGCAGTCCAATCCACACGCTGTTTTTATCATTTTATCTCAACCTTCACAAGCTTGGAAAAAATACTTTGAGGTGCAGGCATATAAATTTCCGCTCTATATGATGAGATGAATTTTTCATCAGCCACATTCCAAACCTTATTGACTTTGTATGCTGTTTTCTTTCCGTCGATATAGACTGCTTTAACTTTTACGTCTTTAAGCTCTTCGGGCTCCAGATAAAGCACCAATTTGGCTCTGCTAAGATCCTGCACCTCAGCCAACGGTGTACCGGGATTGACAAAATCTCCCTTTCTTACCATAAGTTTATAAAGATATTTCTTGTGAAGTACTATCGATTTTTTTCCGATCGTATCATTCAAAAGTGCTACTTTGTATTTCATATCTATCAGCTGTTTCTTCAGACTGACGATCTTTTCTCGTGTAGAGAGGTACTGTGTCTTTGCGGATGTATAACTGTTGTAAGCATTGTCCTTCTGGGTCTTCGAAGCAGTAGTCAGTTTTGAAATACGCTGATAGTACCCTTCCTGTCTTTTGACCGTGTTGCTCAGACTGCCGGCGATGTCCTGATTGATCCTGATCATCTTTTCAAACAGCTGCACACTTTTTTCACTCTCTGTCAGATTGATATTATCCATTACATTATCCAGGTGGATCACCCTGCGATCTTCCACCATCGTTCCCTCGGCATCCAGATCGGCCTCAAGTACCAGTCCGCTTACAGCTGACTTCATCACTACAGTCTCATAAGGTTCCACTTTCGCATAATGCACTTTTGCAAACACGAACAGCGGCAGTAAAAACCAAACCAGTATTTTCATTCTCTATCTCTTTTTTCACCGATTATACCCAAATAGCGTTAAGTCTTGTCAAGGATTGATGAAAAGCCTATGTTCTTTATCTTAGCCTGCCGTTGAGATCTACTTTCAGTACCCAGACATCACTGTCCCTTCTTCTGTCTGTTTTCTTGTCCCCGACAATGAGATATCCGTCGTCAAGTGCCAAAATATCATAGCCCACATCATCTGCCTCACCACCATAAGTTCTCTCCCAAAGCAGTTTACCCTTGCTATCTATTTTAAAGAGATACAGATCAAATCCGTTGCGTCTTGTAAAACTTTCACTGCGTCCAACGATGACAAAACCGCCATCGGCACTTGCTGTGACTGCAAATGCTTCATCTTCACGGCTCCCACCGTAACTTTTTTCCCAAAGTAAATTACCTTTCTTATCTGTCTTGACGACATACACATTCATATAGTTACGTCCAAAACTGTCCGTATTCCCTACAAGGAGATACCCGTCTTGTGTGGCTGCCACAGCACGCGCACCATCGTCATCTTCTCCGCCGAAAGCGGCATGCCACTCTCTCTTGCCATTTTTATCAAGCTTGACCACATAGGCATCAAGGTCACCATGACCGTAACTTTCCGTATCTCCAACTGCAAGATAACCATCTCCTGTAGCAATAAGATCATAGGCACGGTCTTCATCCTTGCCTCCATAATAGCCGCCCCAGAGCTTATTACCATGCTTGTCTGTCTTGAAGATATACGGGTTCAGCTTCTCGGCAAAGAACTGTAAATGACGTTCATATCCGGCAAACACTAGATCTTCGCCGTCAGCGATCACTGCCGTACCGTAATATTCATCGGAATCATCCCGGTAAAATGTTGTCTGCCAGTCAGGTTTACCCTCACTGTCTACTTTCACCATATAAAAACTCAAACGCTCATTGCCGTAAGTCTGGGTAGAACCCATAAAAACGTAATCTTTACCGAGACGTACAAGAGCATTCGCCTCTTCATCATCTTCCCCGCCGTACACTCTTGACCAAATCTTTTTACCATGCTTGTCTATCTTGATCAAATAGGCATCAAAATCCCTATGCTCCGCAAAACTCTTGGTCTTTCCTGCGATAAGAAATCCATCATCCGTTTTGACAACAGCCTTTGCAACATCATCTTCATCACCACCAAAAAGCTTACTGAACGTTCCTGTATTCTGCGCAGCAAAAAGTGTTACCCCTGCGCATAACATTCCTATCAATACTTTTTTCATTATTCTCTCCAATAAATATATATAATTTATCATAATAAAAAACAACTTAAAAACAAATCAGGATAAAAGCAGAAGGGTGAGGTCGCTTCATAAATCAATTATGCAAATTCAATTTTTCAAAATATTTCTGAAATCTGTTTGTTAGAAGAATATAAGTATCAGGTGCAACGATAAGTTATACATGTATACCTGAATAGATAGTGTCCTTAAAAGTTCGCAATTTCCAAACTCTTCGTATTCCTAAGCTGCACTTTGCAGCAACTCCTCACGCTTAATCATCACCAGTTCCAGCTTCTGTGGTTGAATATAACTTTTTTCTACCTCCCATTCTTCAGTATATTCCATCAAATAAGATGTCAGCAGTCTGAGATAAGAATCTCTGCTTGGAAAGATGCCAACAACCCTGCTTCTTCGTCTCACCTCTTTATTAAGCCTTTCCAACACATTGGTAGATGAGATACGTCTATGGTCAATAAAATCAAAGTGAAAGAACTGTAGGCTGTCTTCAAGTCCCTCTTCAAGGCACTGTATCGCTTCAGGGTATCTGCTTTCATACTCCTCTATAAAAAGTTTGGATTGTTTCTGTGCATCTTTGTAGGTTTTTTGTAGCCAAATCTGTTTGAGTCTATCTGAGAAGAGTGCTTTGCTTTTAGGAGAGACATAAGCTAAAATATTACGCATGAAGTGTACTTTACACCGTTGCCATGAAGTGCCTGTAAATTCTGTTTTAACGGCATTTTGTATCCCTTGATGTGCATCTGAAATAACAAGGGCACACTTTTGAACCCCTCGGTGTTTAAGCTTTTTAAAAAATGCAGCCCAACTCTCATTGCTCTCAGAGTAAAAAGGCTCTATGG
>JANTHR010000102.1 GCA_024762315.1 Sulfurovum sp. | reverse complement strand
ACAGGAATATCGAAGTTAAAAAAGCAACGTTGGAGTATGTAGCCAATGCCCCCATCGAACTAAATGACGAACAGATGGAAGAGGTAGACACACTCATCGATAAACTCGAAGAAGATGAGGATGTCCAGACCGTCTACACCAACATCAACTAAAGCTGTACTTTTCCTTCAGCCTCTGCCTTAATACATAAGGGAGTATCCCTCCATTTTGGTAATACTTCAGATTTACAGGGGTATCGAGCCTGACATGTGCATCAAATATGAATGTTGAACCCTCTTCTTTTGTGACACTGACATGTACCAGTTCTCCTGCCTTGACTTTGGCAAGCCCCTCTATGCTAAAACATTCCGAACCATCCAGACCCAAGGTCTGCGCTGATTCACCTTCTTTGAACTCCAAAGGCAATACACCCATGCCCACCAAGTTGTTTCTATGTATACGTTCATACGAAGTAGCTATCACTGCTTTTACGCCCAAAAGCTGCGTCCCTTTCGCTGCCCAGTCACGTGAAGAACCCATACCATAATCATCACCTGCCAGTACTACCAACGGTACATTCTCACTTTGATAGCACATGGCAGCATCATACACGAACATTTCTTCTTTTTCTGGGAAATGCAAAGTATAACCTCCTTCTTTAGGAGCAATCAGCCTGTTCTTAATACGCTCGTTCGCAAAAGTGCCCCGCATCATCACTTCATGGTTACCTCTGCGTGAACCGTACGAATTAAAATCTTTGACTTCCACATGGTGTGCCAAAAGGTACTGACCAGCGGGATACTCCACAGGTATTTTGCCTGCCGGTGAGATGTGGTCTGTTGTCACAGAATCCCCAAGCAACAAAAGAACCCGCGCCTTGCTGATGTCCTCTACAGCCAAGCTCTCATTTTTAAAAGCATCAAAATAAGGTGGCAAACGTAAATATGTCGACTCTTTATTCCAGTGAAATATCTTGTCTTCAGGGATCTTCAACTGTTTCCAACGCTCTTCTCCCTCAAGGATGTCTGCATACTTATCAGCAAACATATCTGGCGTGACTATAGAAGCGATGACCCTATCTATCTCCTCTTGTGCCGGCCAAATATCTCTTAGATAGACAGCGTTACCTTCACTGTCTGTTCCTATCGCTTCTTCTTCAAAGTCTATCCCCATCTTCCAGACCAAGGCATACGCTAAAACCAAAGGAGGAGAAGCCAAGAAGTTGGTCTTGACCTGCGGATGGATACGTGCTTCAAAGTTACTGTTGCCTGATAGGACTGCAGAGACGATAAGTTCTTTTTCTACAATGGCTTTTTGTATCTCATTGTCAAGAGGGCCACTGTTTCCTATGCAGGTCGTACAGCCATACCCTACTATTTCAAAGCCCAATGTCTCCAGATACGACAGTAAGCCTGCAGCTTCCAGATAGGCTTCAACGACTTTAGATCCCGGTGCCAAAGAGGTTTTGACATAAGCAGGTACCGAAAGACCCTTTTGCACAGCATTTCGTGCCAACAATCCTGCTGCTATCATCACGGAAGGGTTGGAGGTATTGGTACAGGAGGTAATGGCAGCGATCACGACCGAACCGTCACAGATCTCTATTTTCTTACCTTTGATCATGATATTCTCACACACTTGCCCTGTTGTTACTCTACAGCTATCTGTGGGTATATCCTCTTGAACAGACATTTCATTTTCTAAAATACCAAGACTCTCTGTATCTATCTTTCGTCCGTAATCACATTGGAGCATGCTCAAAAATTTACTTTTAACATCATGCAGGGCAATTCTGTCTTGTGGCCTGGAAGGTCCTGCGATAGATGGCACTATCGTACCCAAGTCAAGTTCAACGACCTTGCTGTACTCGGCTTGTGTACTGGCATCATAAAACAGTGTTTGTGTTTTAAGGTAGGCTTCTGCTATGTCTGCCTCTTCACTTCTGTTGGTCAGTCTCATATACCGCAAAGTCTCTTCATCAACTGGGAAGAAACCCATCGTGGCGCCATACTCCGGAGCCATATTCGCTATTGTCGCTCTGTCGGGCAAAGAGAGTGTCTGCATACCCTCACCGAAGTACTCTACAAATTTATCAACGACATCTTCTTCACGCAGTCTTTCTGTCACACGCAACACCATATCGGTTGCTGTGGCACCTACAGGCAGTTTTCCACTAAGATGTACGCCTATCACTTCAGGGATCTTCATACTGTAAGGCTGGCCCAATGCCACTGCCTCCGCTTCTATGCCTCCCACTCCCCAGCCCATGACACCCAGCCCATTGATCATGGTAGTATGTGAATCCGTCCCTATGAGCGTGTCGGGAGAGAGCAGTACTTCGTCTGCTATTTCCTTTTGGCTCACCACAGTTGCGATGTATTCCAGGTTGACTTGATGGACGATACCCGCTCCCGGGGGAAAAACACGCATGTTGTCAAATGCTTTTTGAGACCATTTTAACAAAGCATACCGTTCTTTATTTCGCTGATACTCCATAGTCAGGTTCTGGCTTAATGCATCTTTGGAACCATAAAAATCCACCTGTACAGAATGATCGACTATCAGATCTATAGGCACTTGGGGGTTAATGTCAGCAGGATCACCACCATGCTCCAGCATCGCATCACGCAGTGCAGCAAAGTCCACAATACACGGAACGCCCGTAAAGTCCTGCATGACCACACGTGAAGGATAGTAGGCTATCTCTTCAGCCTTGGTTTGCACCTTTTGCCATTTTGCTACTTTTTCTATCTTTTCCATGGTGACGATATCTGCATCATAATGGGCTAACAGATTTTCTAAAAGTATGCGTATAGTATAAGGAAGTTTGGAAAGCGTGATATTGAATTTTGAAGCGACTGCATGAAGCGAAAAGTAAGTATAGACCTGGTCAGATATCTGTATTATATTTTTTGTCTCCGTCATGTAAACTCCTCAATGGGTTCTCATGACAAAAGATACTCTTTCAGTATGTAATCTGTGTAAAATCAAAATTTAAACCTGAAATGTAATCCCTAAGTTTGATTAAGCAATAATGCTTTGCAATCATTATGAGACATAGGAGTATAACAATAGTTTCCCTGCATATACCTACACCCAATATTTTTAAAATAGGTATATTGTTTTTTTGTTTCAACACCTTCTATTATCAGATTAACATTTAGTGTTTTAGAGATAGCTATTATTGCATCCACGACCGCTTTGTCTTCTTTATTTGATGTAATTTCAATTACAAATGAACGATCGACTTTGATTTTATCTATAGGTAATTTTTTCAAATAAGTTAAAGAAGAATACCCCACTCCAAAATCATCCAAGCTTATCTTAATACCTAAATTTTTAAACATCTTGAGTACTTTAACAGATTTCTCTATATCAAACATAATATCATTTTCCAAAATTTCTAATTCGATCCATTCCCCTTTACATCCCGTTTTGGCTAATAACATTTCTATCTTATGTACGATTCTTTCATCTTCTAAACTTTTTATTGTGATATTGAAAGAAACTCTTCCTAAATTAATATTATCTCTATGCCACTTAACCACTTGCTTCATACCTTCTTCAAAAACATATTCGTCTATTAAAGTAATTAATGATGAATTTACTGCATTATCTAAAAATTCACCAGGTCTTAAAAAACCTAATCTTTTATGATTCCATCTTAACAGAACTTCTGCACCAATAATTTTGTTTTCTACAATATCTACTTGTGGCTGGTAATAAAGCTCCAGTTCTTTATTGTCTAATGCATAATGTAATTCTGTTTCTAAGATTATATTATTATAATTGGTTTCATTCATATCATCTGAATAAAAACAATACCCTTTACCTGATTGTTTTTTTGCCTCAAACATTGCAGTATCTGCATGCTTCATCAATTCAAAATCATTCTTACTATCCGTAGGATATATACTGATCCCAATACTACAAGACAAGAATACTGTATCCTCTTTAATACTAAAAGGCTGTTTTGAAATATTGATCAATGCTCGGGATATAGCTATTAATTCCTGTTTATGAGCAAATTCATCAACCAATATAATAAATTCGTCACCACTCAATCTAAAAAGATGCATATGCTCATTAATGACTTTTAAAAATCTTTTAGTTATTGATTGTAATATTCTATCGCCCATATCATGACCAAAAGAATCATTGACCTTTTTAAATCTATCCAGATCAATAAATAAAACCGCAAATTTCTTTTCATCATCAGATGTATGTATATAGTCTTTAAGCATACTATTGAGGTTATCTCTATTTTTTAAACCAGTAAGATTATCATGATGTAGTTGATATTTCAGAGTATTGATTTCTTGTTCTAAAATAGAACTTTGTGCCGTCACTTCCTGTGTTACACCTGATGAATGTATTGATTGCAAGTGATACAAATACACAAACCAAGTTACTAATATCATAGGTATATATTCTGAATAAATAAATGTTGTATATATA
>JANTHR010000101.1 GCA_024762315.1 Sulfurovum sp. | reverse complement strand
GATAAAAATACCACCTCAAACGAAGTCAACCTTACTGTTGAGGGAACAGATGCGAGCATAGAGTTTTTAAGTGCTGACCCACATGGTGAACAGACACATGTGCTTGGGGGTAGTTCCTATTTGGGAAGTGATGGTAGTTGGCACGCCATGCCGGCACCTGCACTTGCAGATGGTACAGTTTTGAGTACCACATCACCGACCCGAATGACAGGTACGAACGCTTATAATGTGGATGATCTTTCTTTGATCAAAGTGATAGATGCCGATCAAAATATTGATAGAAATATACGAAATGTCATTGAAGCAAACATAACTTCTCCTTCGGGTGACAGTGAAACCATACGGCTCATAGAAACAACGCCTGACAGCGGCGTGTTTACCGGTTACATTCTGCTTACTAACAGTGCCAGTTTTCATGGAGACGGCAGATTGCATGTTCAAGCAGATGAACATATAGATGCTACATATAATGATCAAGGTGTGGCCTTGAGAGCAGACAGTGCCCTTATTACTCAGAAAAAAGACTTGAAAGTCTGGATAGAAAAACAGGTGAACAAGGAGGTTGCAAGTGTAGGTGAGATACTTCTGTATACACTGACTGTACACAATGATGAGAGTTTTGCACTGAAAAATATGCAAGTAGATGACCATATGCCACTTGGATTGAAATATAAAAACGGTACAGCAGAGATCGAAGGAACAAAGACAAAACCAACACTCTCTGAAGATGGTAAACATCTTTATTTTATCATTCCCGCATTGCCTGCGAACGGCAGTATTAAAATCACTTTTATTGCTGAGATAGGTGCAGGCGTACACAACAATGAAATAATCAATGTTGCCGTGGCTAATGATGCAGGGTGTTCTCTGCCAATGGCTAAAGTGATCAATGCCTCTTCTAAAACAACCGATATGCCAAATTTTGCTGCACGCACATGTGTGTTCAGTTCCAACAAGGCAGTGGCAAGAACACGTATTGTTGAAGAATTGATGAGAAGTAAAGGGATCATTATAGGCCAAGTGTATGAATGTGCCTATGAAAAGAATAAAAAGGGACATGGTGTTGCCAATGTAAGACTCTATATGGAAAACGGCACTTATGTTGTAACAGACAAGAGTGGCAAATACCATATAGAGGGAGTGGATGCAGGTACGCATGTGGTGCAGGTAGATGAAGATCTTCTTCCTGTTGGTTATGTTATGGGAGATAATGCACATCATGCACGTCTTGCAGGAAGAAACTTTTCTCAGTTCGTTGATGTGGGCAGAGGAGCACTTAAGCGAGTAGATTTTTGTCTGGATCGCACAACAAGAGTGAAAGAAGATTCTAATGCGACACAGGCAAAAACAGACATTGCAGATATTTATGACTATAAAATTCCTACAGTTCTGCCGACCATGCCTAAATATAACCGTGGACATTTGCGAAGCCTGAGAGGCAAAACCGAGATACTCTGGCCGCCTGAAAAGTTCGTACCGAGTATCCCCAGTACACGTATAGCTGTGGTGCATGACAAAGAACAAAAAGCCCAGGTATGGCTGAATGGACAAAAAGTCAGTATGCTTAACTATGATGGCAGAAAAACAGATACCAATAACTCTACAGTGATAGATACCTATAAGGGTGTGGATCTGCTTGATCAGACCAATACCATTACTGTAAAAATACTCAATAAGCAGAATCAGGTGATCAAAACATTGACACGTACACTGCATGTTTCCACTGCCCCTGCAAAAATAGAATATGTTGAGAAGAACTCATTTGCAGTAGCAGACGGTAAACATTCACCGGTCATTGCAGTGAAGTTCATAGATGCGGACGGTTATCCGCTTCGTAGCGGGATCACAGGAACTTTTAGTATAGAAGCACCTTATCAGTCACAGGTTGCCCTAGATCAGCTGCAAGTTGATCCGTTGGGAAGCAGTACGGGTGAGAACAGATATACCATTGATTCTGATGGTATCGCCTACATTAAACTGCAACCGACCACACAGTCAGGTACTGCATCACTGCACTTTAAAATACAAGACAGAGATGAAGTCATCCGTGCCTGGCTGAAGCCGCAGCTTCGTAAGTGGATCATGGTAGGGTTTGCAGAAGGAACTGTGGGATACAACACACTCAAAGGGCATAAAGAATCCTTAGCAGCCATCGGTGCTGAAGATAAAGTCGTCACCCAAGGCAGAGTTTCTTTCTTTGCCAAAGGACGCGTCAAAGGTGAGTGGCTGCTTACAATGGCATACGACTCAGGGAAAGACACGAAAAATTCCAAACTCTTTGACGAGATAGACCCAAATACCTATTATACGCTGTATAATGACGGTTCAGTACAGAATTATGAAGCATCCACGAGAAAAAAACTTTATCTCAAAATAGAGAAAGAGCGTTTTTCTGCACTCTTTGGTGATTTTAATACAGATATGACCGTAACTGAACTGTCGCAGTACTCCAGACGTATGACAGGGATCAAAAGTGAATATCATGGAGAGAATCTTGAAGTAAATGCTTTTGCGGCACATACAGACCAGCTCTTTATGAAAGATGAAATAAGAGGGGACGGAACATCCGGTTTCTATCATCTCAAAAACAAGCCGGTTATTTTAAACTCTGAATCTGTCACAATAGAGGTAAGAGACCGTTATCATAACGAACGTGTCATTGAGAAGAAAAGTCTGCAGAGATTTAGAGATTATGAGATCGACTATGACAGGGGTACACTCTATTTTAAAGAGCCGATCTACAGTAATGATCAAAATTTCAATCCCAGATTCATAGTAGTGGATTATGAGATAGAGGGTGACGGTTCGAAGCATTATACGTATGGAGGCAGAGCTGCAGTAAAAGCACTGAATGGTGCAGTGGAAGTAGGCGGAAGCTACATTTATGAAGACACGGCGAAAAAGAAGAGTGAACTTTACGGTGCCGATACCACCGTCAAAGTGGGTACCCATACGGTGATGAAAGCTGAGTATGCAAAAACAAAAACAACACAGGATGGCAATACCACCTACGGTGATGCAAAATTGGCAGAAATAGAATATATCGCAAACGGACTTTATGTAAGAGGGTATTACCGTGAGCAGGAAGATGCTTTTGGTCTAGGCCAGATAAGTTCAAGTCTGGGGGCGACAAGAAAGTTCGGTCTGGATGCTACAAAAACATTTGAGAATCGTTTAAGCCTCAAAACTTCTGCCTATAGAGATAGTGATCTGTTGAATGATAAAAATCAGGATGTATTTGAAACAAGAGTACAGATGGATCAGACATTATGGTCCGCCTATATGGGATACAGATATGCAAACAATACAGACAGTGCAGCTGTGCACCAAATGCTACTGGGAGCCTCCTATGCCTTCTTTGATCAAAGGTTGAAACTTTCAGTTGCACACGATCAGTCTTTCGGAGAAGATGAAGATAAGCTTTTCCCTACCAAAACAACAGTGGGTGTTGATTATGCAGTAACAGCTAACGTGAATCTTTTTGCTAACTATGAATGGGCAAAAGGTGTCGATGATCATGAACTGGGACGTGTTGGACTGCGTTACAGACCTTGGTCGGGTATGACTTTTGAAAATACAACTGTCTCTGAGTTTGAGAATGATACAACACGTCTCTATAACACACTGGGTATGCTGCAAACTTATCAATTTAATGAGCATTGGGCATTTAACATTGGGTATGAAAGAGGAGAAGCACTGGATGGCAACACAACTGCCCAGAATGTAGATTTCAATGCGTACAGACTGGGTATCAATTATCATACGGGTAACTGGACAGCAACGATAAATGGTGAGTATAGAGATGCGGGAGAAGAGAAGAAATACAATGTCACAGCTGGTATCTATACCCAGGCAAATGATGATCTTGCTTTTGCCTTAAGTGCAGGGTATAACAAGTTTGAAGATGCTTTGAGTAAAGAAGAAGATGCAAATATGCGTCTATCCGTGGCATACAGGCCGGAACAGACAGATGTGATCGTATTGGACAAGCTTGACCTTGTTCATCAAAAACGTAATGGATTGGACGAAGAGATCTATACCCAGAAGATCATCAATAACCTTGTAGTGAATTATCATCCGAATAAAAAAACACAGATCGCACTCCAGCATGGTATCAAATATGTCAAAGATACGGTTAACACTTATGAGCATAAAGGCGTAACACAACTTTTTGGTGTGGATGCCCATTATGATCTTACCCCAAAGTGGATGATCGGTTCACAGGTCTCTGTACTGTATGCACAAAGCGCAGACAACTTGGATTACGGTTTTGGACTTTATGCCAGTTATAATGTAATGACCAATATGCTTCTTACTCTGGGGTACAACTGGGAAGGGTTTGAAGACAGGGATTTCTCTTTACAAAATTACCGTATTGAGGGGCCATACCTTCAGTTCAAGATGAAATTTGATCAGAAGAATTTATCTGAACTTGTAAGATTGATGTCATGGTAATGAAAAAACTCTTAGTGCTTGTTGTAGCAATGATCACATACTTAGATGCCTTTGTCGTCACTAATGATTTTGAGGTTATCAAAGTCAATGC
>JANTHR010000100.1 GCA_024762315.1 Sulfurovum sp. | reverse complement strand
GTAACAAGATCTTCCAAAACAGTCTTGATGTATGTTTCACCGTTTTCCATGACAGCTGTTACCATTTGTACGGCATCTGCCCCACTCATTATGGATTTTAAGATATCTTCATGATTCTTTACCCCGGTTGAAGCACAAAGTGAAATATTTAACTTTTTAAACAAGATAGCACTCCAGCGAAGCGTTTCACTTAAATCTTGTGACCTGCTTGGATTTATTGCTTGGATCGAATTTAAATTTTCTAGATCAATATCTACATGTACGGGTCTGTCAAATAAAACTAAACCGTCTGCTCCTGCATCGGCGAATTTTTTTGCCATTTGTGCAGGTGCCGAAAAAACAGCGTTCATTTTTATGCCCACAGGTATATGGACACTGGATTTTACGGATTCAACTACCTCTAGATACAGTTGTTCCACATCTCTGGCATCTACATCTATATCTGTGGGAATATAGGTAATATTTAGTTCCAGTGCATCCACACCTGCATTTTCCAGCTTTTTTGCATACTCTAGCCATCCGCCTTTTGATACACCGTTCAGGGAAGCAATGACCGGAATATTCACACTTTCTTTTAATTTTACAATTTCATCAAGATAATGTTCTGATTCCAGATTGCTCAGAGTGACTTCGGGAAAATAGCCCAAAGATTCAGCATAATCCTCACTTCCTTTAAAAAGAAAATGATCCATCTCATGTGTTTCATGATTGATCTGCTCTTCAAAAATAGAATGCAGTACCACAGCTGCCGCTCCATTTTCTTCCAGGAGTTTGATAGATTCTATCGTTGAAGTCAGGGGACTTGCCCCAATGATTATCGGATTTTTAAGTGCAAGTCCCATGTATGAGGTTGTTAAGTCCATTATATTTCTCCCTCTTCTTTTTCAATTGGCATTTGTGCTATATTTTGGTATCTGTGATACATCTCTTTTGCGTGTTTTCTAGCAGTTTCCAGATACTCCTTGGCATTATTTGCATTTAATTTTTCTACCATTTTAAACCGGGTCTCCTGATACATAAAGTTTTTAACATCTATTTTAGGGCCTTTGTAATCCAACTGCATAGGGTTCTTGCCTTCTTTTTCCAGGTCCGGATTGTATCTGAAGGTTGCCCATAAACCAGAATCAACAGCAAGTTTCTGATGGTCCATACCATAGCGAAGATCATACCCGTGGGCAACACAATGCGAATAGGCTATGATGAGAGAAGGACCGTCATATTTCTCCGCCTCGACAAATGCTTTAACGGTTTGTGCATCACTGGCACCCATTGCCACCCTTGCAACATACACATTGCCATAGGCTACAGCCATCATTGCTAGGTCTTTTGGTATTTGGGCTTTTCCGCCGGCTGCGAATTTGGCTACTGCACCAGTCATTGTTGCTTTGGACTCTTGACCTCCGGTATTGGAATAAACCTGTGTATCCAGTACAAGGATATTGACATTTTTGCCACTTGCCAGTACATGGTCAAGGCCGCCGTATCCGATGTCATATGCCCAACCGTCCCCGCCGATCATCCAAACGGATTTTTTAACCAAATAGTCACTTAGTTCGTTCAGCCTTTGGGCATTGGTGCCTTTCATCGATTTTAATATTTTTTTAAGTTCATCAACACGTGCTCTTTGTTCAAATATCTCCGGCTCACTTTCCTGTGTGGCATGTAGAATACTTTCACAAAGTTCTACACCGATATCTTCTTTCATTGCAGAGAGTATTTCGCGTGCATTTTGAGCATGTTTGTCTATGGCCAATCTAAAGCCCAGACCGAATTCCGCATTGTCTTCAAAAAGTGAATTTGACCAGGCCGGTCCTCTTCCCTCACTGTTTTTCCTCCAGGGAGTGGTCGGAAGATTCCCCCCATAAATGGAGGAACATCCAGTAGCATTCGCAACGACCATACGGTCGCCAAATAGTTGGGATGCCAGTTTTATATAAGGCGTTTCACCACATCCCGGACAGGCGCCGGAGAACTCAAAAAGGGGTTCAAGAAATTGTGTTTCTTTGGCTTTTGTATGGTCGAGCTTCGCTCTGTCGTATGCCGGAAGCTTGGTAAAATAATCCCAGTTTTTTGCACCTTCTTCACGCAGCGGCTCCTGCGGCTGCATATTGATAGCCTTTAAATTGGTTTGTGATTTGTTCTTGGCGGGGCAAACCTCTACACAGAGGCTGCAACCCGTACAGTCTTCAACGGCTACCTGTATGGTAAACTGCTCGCTGGGTTCAAATGTTTTGCCTTTGGCTTTTACATAGGCAAACATATCCGGTGCATCCGATAGAACCTCTTCCTCTACAACTTTTGATCGAATGGCGGCATGCGGGCAAACAATCACACATTTGTTACATTGGATACATGTGTCGGCATCCCAGACCGGAACCTCCAGAGCCGTACTTCGTTTTTGGTACTGTGTTGTACCGCTTGGCCATGTCCCATCGTCAGGCATGGCTGAAACCGGTATTTCATCTCCCTCACCCGCAATGAGTTTTGCCGTTATCTTTTCTACAAATTCATCATAGTCACCTTTCACGAGCGGCCGCATTGGAATGTTGCCTGATGGCTGTTCCGGCACATCCACTTTGAAAAGGTTTGCGAGGGTATTGTCGACCGCCTGATTGTTCATAGCTACGATCTGTTTACCTTTTTTGCCGTAGGTTTTTTCTATACTTGCTTTAATCTTGGCAATGGCTTCATCTTTTTCCAAAATGCCGGAAATAGCAAAGAAACAGGTTTGCATTACAGTATTTATACGCCTTCCCATCTTACTTTTTCTTGCTACACTTGCAGCATCTATGACATAAAATTCAAGTTTTTTATGTATGATCTCTTCCTGCACTTTTTTGGGAAGTTTGGAAAATACGATATCTTTGGAAAACGGTGAATTGAGCAAAAAGATAGATCCCTCTTCGGCATGCTTTAAAATATCGAATTTTTCAAGAAATACACTTTGGTGACAGGCTGTAAAATTGGCTCTTTCTATAAGATAGCTTGATCTGATAGGTTTGGGACCGAATCTTAAATGTGAAATTGTCATAGAGCCGGACTTGTTTGAATCATATACAAAATAACCCTGGGCATAGTTGTCTGTCTCTTCACCAATGATTTTGATGGAATTCTTGTTCGCTCCGACTGTCCCGTCGCTTCCCAGACCAAAGAACATACCTCTAAATGTATCTTTGCTTGCTATGGAGAATGTGGGGTCCCATTCTAGAGAGGTGTGGGTGAGGTCATCATGTATTCCGATGGTAAAGTGATTTTTGGGTTTCTCTTTCGAGAGTTCGTCAAAAACAGCTTTGACCATGGAGGGAGTAAACTCCTTGGATGAAAGTCCGTAACGTCCGCCGATGATTGTAGGCATTTCAAATCCCAGATCATCATTTTCACGAAGTTCATTCAGGGCACTGAGCACATCAAGATAAAGCGGTTCACCCAGGGACCCTGACTCTTTGGTACGGTCGAGTACGGCAATGGATTTTGTGGTTTTTGGTAAAACAGATTTAAAATGTTCAATAGAAAAAGGTCTGTAGAGGCGGACTTTGATCACAGCGACTTTTTCGCCTTCCGCACTAAGATAATCTACAGTCTCATGCACGGTTTCGCAGCTTGATCCCATAAGAATAATGATACGCTGGGCATCTGCGGCACCGATATAATCAAAAAGATGATAAGCTCTACCTGTCAGAGATGCAAATTCATCCATACTCTCCTGTAAAATATCGGGAAGTTTTTCATAGTAACTATTGACACTTTCGCGACCCTGGAAATACACATCGGGATTTTGTGAAGTACCGCGGATGAACGGATGGTCCGGAGACAGCCCTCGGGATCTGTGCTCATGTACCAAAGTTTCATCTATCATCTCTTTTAATACGTCTTGAGAAAGAAGTTCTATCTTGCTGACTTCATGTGAAGTTCTGAAACCGTCAAAAAAGTGTAAGAACGGAAGACGGGATTTTAATGAAGCAGACTGTGCTATGAGTGCAAAGTCATGTGCTTCTTGTACAGAGGTTGATGACAGGAGGACAAACCCTGTTTGACGCACAGACATGACATCACTGTGATCACCAAAAATAGAAAGAGCCTGTGCAGCAATAGAACGGGCTGCCACATGAAAAACAGTAGGAGTCAGTTCTCCGGCGATCTTGTACATATTGGGGATCATAAGCAAAAGGCCCTGCGAGGCGGTAAAAGTGGTGGTGAGGGCCCCGGTTTGAAGCGAACCGTGAACCGCACCGCTGGCACCACCTTCACTTTGCATTTCCATTATCTCAGGAACAGAGCCAAAAATGTTTTTTTCACCACGCATAGAGTAGATATCACTGAGTTCCGCCATAGGCGATGACGGTGTGATCGGATAGATAGAGATCACTTCGTTTATTTTATGTGCAACGCGTGCAACAGCCTCGTTTCCATCAATTGTTATGGTTGATTTTTTCATACAATTCCTCCTTCTTGGAGATAATTATACATCTATTTTTATAGAAGAAAGAATCATTTTAGCAAGTAAATACAATAATTTACTCAACTTTCGCACATAAATTACAGCTAAATATTTAACTGAAACACATCTACGAAACCCCACAAATAGGCACTTTTAACTATAATATGGTTACCACA
>JANTHR010000099.1 GCA_024762315.1 Sulfurovum sp. | reverse complement strand
CCTGAAATCCCCACTTCGGGTTTTACGATCCAGAATCTACTGTGTTCATTCAAATAAGGAGTTGCCGTTTTATCCATTCTTGCGATCACGACAACACCTTCCCCCTCTTCCTGTAACTCGATTTTACTGACTGTCCCGATAGGTACATCTCTATATTTAATATGACTTTGTCCTACCTGTAAGCCTTCATTTTTAGGAAAAGTGATCCGGATCTGCGGACCCAGTTCCGAATAATATTGATATGCCAGCCATCCTGCGATCAGCAGTGCGATAAAAGGGATGATCCATATAGAAGTAATAAAATTGAACTTTGTCGATTCTTCTATTTCAGGTATTTCTTGAGACATATTATCTATTTTCCTTAATGAGTCGTGTATCAAAGGCATGTGCCGCCAACAGTGTGAAAAAGACAGAAAGCGCAAAAGCCGTTGCCGCCGTTCCTGCTACGATCTCAATATTGGCCAAATGTATGAGTGCTGCAAGTATGGCTACGACAAATACATCTATCATGGACCATGGGCCTATAACTTCTGTCAGATAGTAAAGTTTATGTTTATTGACTTTCCTGTCTTTTCCCAAAGGGTATTTTACACTAATTAACAGATAAAACAAGACAAGGAATTTTAAAACCGGTATCACAATGGATGCAAAGAAGATAATAGCAGCTATAGGATACGATCCATGTTCCCACAGCATGAGCACTCCACCAAGTATTGTACTGCCTTCTGTAGTCCCGAACTGTTTTGTAATAAGCATAGGATACAGATTTGCAGGTATATACGCAATGATCGCCGTGATCAGATACGCCCAGCTCTTTTCTGTTTGAAAGGTTCGATGTTTATAAATGGCAGAACCGCAACGGCGGCATTTATTCTCTTTGCCCTTATCTATATTGACAGCTTCACAAACCGGACAGCGTATAAGCTCGTCTTCTTTCACTTCTATCATGCAGACTTCTCTTTCCTGTTCTTTTTTAAAAAGATTCTTTTTCTCAACATCCATATCTCAGAGATATGCATGGTCCTGGTCATATACAGATCGAGTAATACGAAGACCATCAGTGCCCAAAAAGCAATACCCATATGTATCTGTGCATACCCGATGAGCTTGACCAGCGCTACCAAAATACTGATAAGAAAAATATCACTCATACTCCAGGGCATGATATGTGAAAGCAATATCAACAACTCTTTGCTCAACGTCTCTCCTATTCTCAACTTTAAAAGACAAAAGAGACAAACATAGATGGAAAATATCATCAAGGGAAAAATAAATATAAGAAAAGAGCATATCAACCCTACAATATAAAAGCCGTTATCAAAAAGGCTTACAAAGGTTTTAGGGATCGTAATGAACTGTTCATGTCCCAGTATCTCTATCTTGACCAAGGGGAAAAAGTTTGCAAGCGCAAAAAAGATCAATGCAGCGATACTCAAAGCCAAACCATGTTCTGCAAGCCTACTATCGTATCGGTACAAAACAGTCCCGCACTCACGACAACACGCCTTTGAACCATCCTGGATATTGATCTCTTTATGAAGGGTATGGCATTTATGGCAGATAACCAAATCATCTAAAGCATCTTCATTTTCAAGTTTCATAGATATAATTATATCTGAACCATCTGATAAATATAAGGATAATAATGCGCATTCTCTCCATTGGTAAAATATTACATCATGACAAACTTGATATCACCTCCATTGAAGAGTCTTTACTGAGTTCCCACCCCAATATGGAAGCATACGACTATATCATAATCAACGGAGGAGACGGGACTATCAGACGCGTACTGAAACATATACATACATTAGATACATTGCCTCCATTCATACTCAACCCGACGGGTTCTTTCAATGTTGTGGCCAAGCTGCATCAGGTACCCAAAGTAGACAAAGTCCTGGAATTACTTGCCAACGGAAAAACACCCGTCACAAACACACAACAGATCTATAGACTCAATGATGAAGTATTTCTCTTCTCTGCGGGAAATATGGGAGATCTTCAGCATATCTTCCTCTCTGAGACACTGCGCTTTGGTCTGATGGAACAGGGTATAGGTAAATATATTTTAGCCCTTCTCTTCCTTTTTCCCGTGCATCTTGTCATGACACCGTTTATGCTTATGAGCAAAAGAAGGTTTTTTATCTTCACGCCTGCAGGATTCATTAAAAAATTCGGCAGTTTCTATGGAGAGGTGAAAGAGATGCACATTGATCTGAAAAATGGGCACAACCTTATTGAACTTGATGGTGATATCGTGACGATCAATGAAAGTACATTGAACATTAAACCTTTTGGTTCAATACAGATACTGGGCAAAATATCCGATACAGGTAATACATAGGTAATGTATAGGTAATATATGAAAGGTATTATAAACCCAAAAAAAATGATATACTGTTAAATTCTATATTTTCCTAATGAGGAGGGACATAATGCATACATTGCTCCGTTATCTGCTGTTCAGTGTACTATTTTCTACTCTCGTCCTTTCCCGTGAATCTGTGAAATATACTGAAACAAGTAGTAATACTTCTATCTTTGTGCTCATTATAATCATAATGATTTTAGTCTATTTGTTTTATAAAGCCATACCGTTCTACCGATCTCTGAAAGAAAAAAATATTTATACGAAAAAAGAAGATGCTTCCGCGGAAGCATCTCAAGAGCAAGTGTTGGACACAGGTACTGCCTTGCCTGATGAAAATGAAGTAAAGGACTTAATAAACTTTCTCAAAACTCATACCCAAAAATTTGAGCTTCACAATAAAGTCTTCAGGGTTCAAGACTTGGTCAATGAACTGCACAGACTTGTAGCGCCGGTCATACAAAAAAACCATATTGAATTTATTTACGATATCGATTATTCTGTCCCCATTGAGTTGGTCGGTGACTCTTTAGTGCTGGAGCAGGTCTTGTACAACCTTCTTTCACATGCTTTGGAATGTCCTGGTCATTGCAATGTTCTCGTCAAGTTCAAAAAAAAGAATCAGGAAAATGAACAACTTATTATCGAAATACTCAGTACCACCAAATCCATAAGCGAAGAGGAAATACAAAGCCTCCTTTCTTATTCGGAAGAAAAAGACAGCACCAAAAACCCAGAAGGATCCGACTTTTATACTACCCACAAATTAATCCAACTGATGGATGGCAAGCTGACTATAGAAAACAGGGAACAGATGGGTACGCTCTATCGTATAGTCCTACCTTTTCTTCATAATGAATTCTATCAGGAAGTATATTATTCCCTCCCTTCGACCATCACGGGAAAAAAAGTTTTATTGATCGAAGATAATTTATATACGGCCAATATCATTAGTCAAATGTTCAAGTATTTTCATTTAGATATCAAGGTTGAAAATTCTGACAGATTGTCGGAAATACAGAACTTTGACAAGTATGATATGATCATTTTAGATGCTAATAAACTTACACCTGTACTCATGAGGCATCTCGAAGAGATCAAAGAACACAAAAAACTAAAGGTGGTCTTCCTTCAGGCACTTACAGATCAGCAAAATAAACGCTATAAACCCAATGCGCTAATAGACAAATACCTTCATAAGCCGTTAACACAGGGAATGGTGCATGAGCTTCTTTATGAAACGTATGTCATTCAGGCCAATGAGCATTTTGTAATAGATGAAGGGGCTACTGCACCGCAGGAACAACCGAAGAGAACCGGTGAGATCGTATTTATAGAAGAAACAGCCAATATCACAAGAGATGATTTTCAGGATTTTGACAATATACATATTCTCGTTGCAGAAGACAATAAAATAAACCAGAAGATCCTTCAGGGTGTTTTGGAAAAATCTAAAATAAAATTGACCATTGCCAATCATGGATTGGAAGCTTTGGCATACCTGGATAAAGACAAAACCATAGACATGGTACTCATGGATATCAATATGCCGATCATGGACGGGTACCAGACAACCCAAAAAATACGCGAAGATGACACATTTTCCTCTTTGCCTATTGTAGTCATAAGCGGACTTGATCTTCGGGAAGAGATAGAAAAAATGTATCTTGCCGGTGCAGATGCCCACTTGACCAAACCTTTTAAAATAGGACAACTCTACACCGCATTTAAAAGGTTTTTAAGTCATCCTGCTTCGCAGGAAAACTCTATAGACGATCAGATAATACAGTATACTGAAGATAAAAATATCCTGGATATCAAAAAAGGCATTGCCTCCACGCAGAATGTACTTGGCTATAGAGATGCTTTAAGGGAAGCTCTGGTCATGCTCAAGCATACCGATGAGACAGTCAAAGAGATGATCATCAAAAAAGAGTTTAATGATCTTTACGACTATTGCATCAACACTGCAAAAGAGAGTGAATATATTGGTGCTGTGGGATTAAACCATATTCTCAATGAAATGATCATCCTTATACGAAACAAAGAAGAAGCGTTGCTGCAAACATATATTGCACTCTATCATGATGAGTGGATAAAGACAAAACGCCATATTGAACTTTATTTAAAGAGTGTCAAAGCTTTCTAATTGCTTTATTTTTTTGTAGTACTCCACCACCCTCTCATCCACATGTATCACCCTGCGCAGGTACTGTGTCAGGTCTCCTCTGTTAAAGTCTATTTTGAGCCGTTT
>JANTHR010000098.1 GCA_024762315.1 Sulfurovum sp. | reverse complement strand
AGATAGGCAAAATTCATATCTCTGTAGAATTTGAAGAACTGAATGGCAAAAGATGCAAATGCTGCTTTATTCGCATCAGGAATATCGTGTGGAATATGTGATTTGACCATCTTTTCCATATCTGCATCAGACATATTGATAGGGATATGAACTTCATTGACCTTTTCGTCCCATCCCTCTTCAACTTCCATACCGCCTTCTGCGGACATGAAGAGAACATCATCTTCACCCACAGTCGTTGCGGAGATATAGTACTCCTGCTCCTGTGTATGCGGTGTGAACGGCTCAACGATAAAGTGTGTCAAATGACCTTTTTCACCCGAAAGAAGTGTGACCTCATGAGACTGTTTCTCATCGATCCACTTTGCGGCATCTTCCAAAGTAACATCACCTGGCTTCTCCACTCTGAAGAGAACAAGGTCATTCTTACCTCTTTTACCGAAAAGCATATCCGGTTTTGCGACCAACGGCTCCTGATTCAACCATTCAAAACCATGTTCTTTCGCTTTCTCTCTCAGTTCATCTCCGCTGGTAACCAATACTGACTTGAATCCATAATGGAAACCATCAAAATATTCGTTCCAATGTCTTGCAAAAATAGCTTTGCCATCGTACTCTCTAATCGCTTTTTGAGCCATTGAGTTCTCCTTTAATTTAGTTCCTAGTAGTCTAACATGAGATTGTTTTAACTTTCATTTGACTAATGTAAACTATAACTAGAAAGTAAGTATTGTGTATTTTAGAAACAATTTTTTTGAGCTGTCTTACTTATGTATCCATCTCTTTATTTACGAATTTGGTCACAGGGGAGAATTCCGTAATATTGCAACTGATAACGTTCCCGCCCATATGATTCATTATAGCAGGTAACACCCTTCGACTTCAACTCTTTGGCAAGATTATAGGGTCTATAGATGCGATTTGCAAAGTGTTTTTTAGGATCTTTTATAACATAAAAGAACATTTTATGAAAAACGATGAGAAAAACACTCAAAACAAGAAATGCCATAACAACATAAAAACCTCTTTTGTAACGCTTTTGAAATTGTGGAAGCCGAACACGTACACTATTATTAAATACATCGAGCATCAACACAATAGCGATCATTACATAAGGTGCAAAGTCAGTGATATATACACGTTGACGGATAGAAAGAAGCAAAGAGACAGCAAATGCAGTAAATGCGATATACCATAAAAGTGTTTTTTTCTCTCGTAATAAAATACGATACATTGCATAAAAGAAATAAAGAAAAAGCAGCGGAGAGAATACTGTTGCATACAGACCGAATATCTCTACAAAGTGTCCTGAAGGTCGCCCTCCGATCTCAATGCCTTTTGCCAAATAAACAAAGGCTATAAGGAATGCTGATGAAAGAATGGAGAGTTTTTTGTCTTTGTGGATCATGCCATAAAGTAATAAGGCAATAAAAAAGATGATAGATGCTTCATGGATAAAAAAAAGTGCGAGCATAATAAAAGGAAGTAAAAAGAAATGTCCTTTTTCATAAAGTAGCACAAAAAGCAGTACCAATGGCAATACAATAATCGCTACATTTGCCAGCGTTGTCGCCGTAAGAATACCGGGCAAAAGCATAAAAATGAACGTAGCTAGATAAGCATCTTCATGTTTGGAAAAATAACGCCGACTTAATTCATAAAAAAGTCCTATAGATAAAAAACCAAAGAAGATATAAAATATTCTTAAGCCAAGAAAGCCGGGGATAATTTCCTGCCCCCGTCTCATAAAGGTACCTACCAGGTCTTGAGAAGTATATAGGATCTTCGCTTCATGGGGACTAATGGGTGTTGTTGCAGCAAGATAAAAAACAGCAATCACATATAATATTACAGCATAGGTGAAATACTGTTTTTTCATTCAGGCAACTTAGAGTTTTAAAAAATTATCCAGCATCTCATGTCCATACTCACTCATAATGGACTCGGGATGGAACTGTACACCGTAAACCGGTTTATCTTTGATCTGCAGTGACATGATCTCATGATCATCTTTGCTATGTGATGTTGCAATAACATGTTCGGGTAAATTCTCTTTGTTGACTGTCAAAGAGTGGTAACGTGTTGCTCTGAACTCTTTTGGCAAGTCCTTAAAGATGGGAGTTTGAGCATCTACCTCAACCTGAGAGGTTTTACCATGCATCATATGTTTAGCCCTTATCACTTCACCACCAAATGCCTGTGCGATACTCTGATGTCCTAAACAAATACCAAAGATAGGTGTGGTATCTGCAAACTCTTTAATAACATCTAACGTCACTCCGGCATCATCCGGCGTGGAGGGCCCGGGAGAGAGAATAATCTTTTCAGGATTCAGTGCTTTGATCTCCTCTATTGTCAGTTCATCATTACGGATGACCTTCAGATCTGCACCTAATTCTCTACAATACTGTACGACATTGTATGTAAAACTGTCATAGTTGTCTATCATTAATACCATTAGTTAATATCTCCTTACAAAGCCCTTATTTACGGGGTTTGAAGATTTTATAAAATCTATAAATATAATTTTTCTAACCTATTTCTAACCGTAGAAGAAATTTCTAACTTTTTCTAACTCAAAAATATGGATAAATTAAGAATCATATTATATCATAAGCACATATATTTCATTTGAATCGAAATATGAAGCAAAAAGCACTAATTAATACTTATGGAAAAGATTCTTAGTAGTAGTATTTTTATCCAAAACATATCCCATCTTCTTATACGCTTTGGAACGTTTAGTAAAACTGGCACGAAGCATAGGCATATATTCATCCACAAAGTCTACGGCAATACAGTGCTGCCCCCTTCTTCCAATACGTCCCAAATACTGTATCACCCTCCCTGAAAAAGATACCGGCATAGTAAAGACAATGGCATCCAAATGTGAAAAATCAATCCCCTCACCAATATAGCTACTGGTTGAAAGAATGATCCTGGCATCTTGCGCTTCTTTGATGGCAGCTTTTTGCACCTTTTGACTCAAACCTCCGTGTAATAGTGTAGATCCTATCTTTTTAGCATCTAGCATATGGTAGAGAATATTTAGATGCTCGATACGATCACTGAGTATCAGGATATTTCTATCTGACAACTGTTGTATTTCGTGTACGATAAGCCTGTTACGTACTTCATCTTCAGCTAATTCATTCAGGATTGAAGCAAAATCTTCATACATCGACTCAAACTCTGTCTGTACTGTAATAAGCCTATGCGTCTGCGACCGCTCCTGCTTCTTCTCAAACCCGATCTCTCCACACTGCATAAACATAATCGGGTGCATTCCATCTTGACGTATCGGTGTGGCACTAAGTCCCAACAGATATTTACCCCTAAATCGTTTAAGCGGTACTTCAAACGACACTGCAGGGATATGATGCACTTCATCGATTATGACTTGAGTATATTCTTCTATGAGTTCCGGTCTATTTTTGAGTGATTACAGTGTGGCTACATCGACCTTTGAATTGATCCGCTTCTTGCCTTTACCTAATTGTCCTATCTCTTTTGGGTCTATCTCAAAGTATTCGCTAAGTCTCTCTACCCACTGTTCAAGCAGGGTTGTTTTATGTACCAGTATTAAGGTGCTCACACTTCGTTTGCAGATGATAGCTGAAGCAATAGCGGTCTTGCCAAATCCAGGTGGAGCGATCAGTATACCATAATCCATTTTGTTGAGCGTATTAAATGCACGCTTTTGTTCTTCCCTGAGTTTGAGGTGAAATTTCTTTTTCTCTATGGATTGTATCCGTCGCTTATCTTCAATCACTAATGCGGCACTGTATTTGGAAAAGAGTTTTTGTACTCGTGGTGTAAGCCCTCTTGGCAGGATAATATAACGTTCATTAAGAGCATAGGAGGTGATTACCCGTGGAGTATTGTAGGTTGATTTGCGCAAGTTTTGTCGGATATAGAATTCCGGGTTGGCAAAGGATGCCATCCGTTGTAACCGGTTTACCACCTCTTTGGAGAGTTCTACTTTTTCAATATAGAGTGCATCGTAAAGTACCGCTTTGGTATGTTTTGGAAATACCAGAGGTTTTTCTTCTTTCACTGCCCAAGGCATTAAGTTCTCTTGACCATTGTTTGTGTATGCAATATGTGTATTTAGGATAGTGTCGAGTTGTTGTGCAGTGATACGATCTGCTTCTTGTAGTAGTGACCATTGATTATCATAAGGCGTCAATGTGTCAATATCAACAAAAACTGTCTTGTTTTCACTTCGTGATCCATAATGAAGCGGTAGTGCAATCAGGTTACCTAATGCATCAGGTGCTACAAAGTCCGGATTGGGAAACATACGATCATAGCTCTTCATATCTATACCGATGCTGATATCCATCGCTTTGGTGAGTATCATGTCTCCCAGTCGCCTGGCATTAACAGCTCTTACGGGTATTTCAAAGAAGTACCATATATGTATGCCGTTACCTGATTTGGAGATCTCAAAGAGTGGTGTGAGTTTCAGATTTTGAGAAACGGTATGGATCGCTCTGGCATCTTCGATAAAGCTCTTTTTATCCAAGTCAATCACCAAAAACCTTGCCATCACCTGATCAACTACAGCATAAGTTCCCAGTCGTATTTTCCCCTCTAGGTGTTTTCTAATTACCTCAGAAGTAAGAGGTTTATAGTCTGTACCTTTATACGTATATGTTTTAGGAAAATATCCTTTATTTGTACCGTCACTCTTTATCCAGTATTGCGCATAGACATCTTCTCTGCCGATAAAAAGTGATTTGAAGAGTGTTATTTTGTCCTCTTGACTCAATGTAGAACTTTGGGATATCTTTTGTTTGATCACCTTGATCTCTGCTTCGATAGTGGCTTTTTGCGACTCAAGTGCTTTAAGTCTTTGATAGAGTGCATCTAACTGCATATCAGTTCACTAATACAAAAAACCAAAGAGCCAAAGAGGTATCTTATTGCCTGATCCTATAGCCACGTTATCTACAGCAACATAACTATCTGTCCGCGCCGGAGTATTTGGACACCGCCGCCGGTCGTATGTGGACAGTAGGTAAGTTGAGGATATTCTCACAGTCATTATAGCACAAGTGTCCAC
>JANTHR010000097.1 GCA_024762315.1 Sulfurovum sp. | reverse complement strand
TGGGATTGCAACGGCATATCAAGGTATTGGGTATCTTTTCCCGTTTGTATTTGCGGGATGGGAAGGATGGGTATTTGAAAGATATTCCATTGACTGTGAAGTATGTGGTTGAAACGGGTTCCAAATATCCTGAACTGGAAGGACTTGTTTCGTTGTTAAAGTCTGTGTAGGGTGTTGTATCCTTGCAACACCTTTTATATTTTTGTTTGTTTGATATAATTGCCATGTGATTTAACTGTGGCGTTGTTTCTCTCTTCATTTTTTTTAGAAAAAACGAAGCAAAAAAATCGTCATTTCGCAGGTGTACTTCAGTATTTCGGCGTGTTGCTTCGCAATATGCACGCCTACACACTGGTACACATAAATGCGAAATGACAAAAGTATATAATATGGATAATTAATAATTGGAGGGTGTGCAATTGCACACCAAAAAAGGATTTGAATGAAAGCTATGATACTTGCGGCAGGGCTTGGTACCCGCATGAGACCTTTGACTGACGTGACTCCCAAACCTTTACTCAAAATAGGAGGCATACCTCTTATTGTCTGGCATATAGAACGTCTGGCACATGACGATTTCAAAGAGATAGTCATTAATATCGCACACTTAGGTTATCAGATATCTGAAGCATTAGGTGACGGCTCTGAATGGGGAGTGAATATTAGCTATTCTGATGAACACGAAGAGGACGGACTTGAGAGCGCAGGAGGCATTGTAAAAGCTCTGCCTTTGCTTGGTGATGAAACTTTTTTGGTGATCAATGGCGATATCTTCACAGATTATGATTTCCAATACCATAGAAAGCTCGCTGATGGTATTTTAGCCCACTTGATCCTCGTGCCTAACCCGGATCATAACCCTGAGGGAGATTTTGCTTTAGATGGGCATAGGGTAGTCGATGCAAAGCAATACACCTTCTCAGGCATAGGCTACTACTCTCCAAAACTTTTTGAAGGCGTGCCTTATGGCAAAAGTGCTTTGGCACCTTTACTGAGAGTTGCGATGAAAGAAGGAAAAGTTACCGGTGAACTCTATGAGGGAGAGTGGCTTGATATAGGGACACCACAGAGGCTGGAGAGATTGAATGCGGAGTTGATGAATCGGTATTAAATATTCTCCAAATACTTTGCTACCCCATCCTCATCGTTACTATGAGGCAACACTACATCCGCTACAGCTTTCACTTCATCAAGGGCATTGGCTACAGCCACAGAAGTTCCTGCAAGCTTGAACATCCCTATGTCATTGATGCTGTCACCAAAGACGGTCATTTCATGAGTGTTTCGACCGATGTGGTCTGCTACTTTTTGCAGGGCATGGGCTTTGTCTCCTTCGGGATGAAGGATAGTAAGGAACCAGCCGTCTGAGTATTTTTCTGGGGAGAGTTTGTATTCCAGTTCGGAGCCAAAGGTCTTTTGCAGATGTTCTGTAAGAGGTTTCAGAGCGCTCAATTCGCCAAAATAGACTAGCTTTAGGTTCATATCCATTGCTCTGATCTCTTTGCATTTCACTAAACGGGGGTCATTTCTGTAGTTTTCCAGCACACCATGCTGATGTACATTCAGTGTGCCTGGAAAAAGAAAGGCTTCATTGAGATCCATATCTTTTAGCGCTATGACAAAAGGGTAAATATTAAATTTTGCTCCCTCGGTGATAATGGCATCACCAAGTGCTTTATTGAGAGTTTTAATGTCTATGAGTGTTTTGTCCGGTGAGACTATCATCGTACCGTCAAGCAGGATCATGGGTGCATCAAGATGCAGTTTCTCCAAAAAATCGTGAGACTTCCGGAAACTTCTGGCAGTGGCTACGGAGAGGATGCTGTTGTTGGCTTTTTCATTCCACACTTGAGCAGAAAAGTTACTCACACTCTGGTCAGTGCGTAAAAAAGTGTGGTCAAGATCGGTGATATAGATAGGTTTCATCTGTACCTATCTTTGGTGTTTACCGATATCATAACGGCTGGCCATAGAAAGAAAGAATTCTTTAAGCGCATATGCCATGGCGCCAAAGACAGCTTTGGATTCATGGTCCATGGCAGGTGTTTTAACGATTTTCAGTAATGCTTCGAGTTCCTCTTGTGTAAAGTCCTTGGTAAGGTAGATAGCCTCTGTTTTACCTTCTTCGAGCATCATTTTAATATATGTTTTTCTACTTTCTTTCATGGCTTCATCATTCATTTTACTGCCGCCTATGCTGTTTTCCATAAGCGGTTTTATGAGGTTGTCAAAAAGAATAGTGATCGAATCTTTCTTATAGAGCGCTTCCGCTATTTTCTGTGCAAGTTCAATGCGTACGGATGCTTCCGGGTTTTCCTGAAGCTCTTTTACATACCTGGCTGCTTTTTTGGGATCATACTCAGGATCATTCTGTGCTGAAACGAATTGTAAAAGAAGCATACTTTTGTATTGTTGCAATATCTCATTCATTTCATCTTCACTTAGGTTCTTTTGCAGGTATTCTCTAAAACGGATAGAAAGTAGTTGCATATCATAACTATTGGATTCTTTTGAACTGTTGCTGTCAAGTTTGTTGATATTGTTCTGCATCTGAGAGAACTGGCTTTCAAGTTCTATGAGCTGTTCCTCCGAATTGGAAACAGAGATGTATTGCTCTACCTGTTCAGGTGTGGCAGAAAAGAGTAGACTTGAAAGCAGAGTTAAAATAAATAAGTGTTTTTTCATAGCTGTTATCCTTCAAATAATACGCCATTATATCAAAAATAGTTAACCCAAATTAACTGAGTTTTTTACCAAAAATAAGCACATTAAAGAATCTCATACCCCATAAGATGAACATCAATAGCCATGCGGTGACAGAGATGTCAAAAAGTACCATAAAGTTCCAGCCAAATGCGGCTGTTAATGAGACCAGGATACGCATGCCTACAACCACCTGTGTCCAGTAGAACAGTCGCGTTGTCCATTTGTCCGCCTGCATGATATTGCCTGAGTGTCCAATGGTCACACGGGTACCAAAACCAATGAGAATAGTAAAAACAAAGCCCAATATGAGGGCATGTATATCAAGTGCCAAGAATGAGACTCCACTTATCAACGATACAAGATTTGTTAAACCGCCAACAATGAAGGCAACGGGTACCCAGTAGAGTGCCGTATGCAGTATCCAGAGTAGGGGGTTTGGGTTTGGGAACTGTAGTTTCCACCTTAGAAGCTCTTTGCCTATTAAAACCCCTGCAAGTATGTCAACAACGAATGAGCTGTTGGTATAAATACCTTCCAACACAATATGAAGTAACATAAGTGTAAAAACAACTTTGAGTAAGTGGTCATTCCTGCCTACTATGGAGTGAGAAAAAAATGGCACCATACGTTGAGCTACTGAAAAGGTGAGTAAAAAAAGATAGAGGTAATTGGAGATCTCCGTAGACAGGCCTACCAATGGCATATAAAAAAATGTACCTATGAGAAAGAACAGATGAGCGAGTAGACCAAAACCCATTGCAAGAAGGATCCAGTAGATATCATGTTTGTCTTCCATATTTGAAGCCGTGTATACATATTTGAGTATCAGTGCACCCATAATATGTCCTGTAAAGACCATGATCATCCCTATGCCCGATAGAACAGGACTTATGATGCTTCCAAGCAGAAATACAGTAGAACCAAGATAATAAAGGCTGAACACAGACATATAGCGTTTTTTTTCTATGACCGGTGTTGAAGCAAATCTGGGAAATGTAGTAAATAAAAAGGCAAAAAATGCAGGAGTGAACAGCAGGTATGTCAGTCCATAAACATGAAAATTTAAAGGCGATACGGATAGATTCATAATGCCTTTATAGGAGAATAGAAATATTAGCATAATGACTATGGCATTGACAAACGCTAAAATGAAAAAGGGTTGGTGGGGCTGAGAGAAAAAGTAGCTGTTTTCAGAATCTTCACTAAATTTCATATGCATAGTACGACCTTTTCTTTTTAAGAAGTATCATAACAAAAGAGTTTGAAATATGAGTTGACTGAAGAAAAGAAGAGCGAAAAGATATTCACAGGTTTTCCAAACAAGCAGGATGTCTGGGAAACCCATAGATATATTTAAACCCCTGAAAAGTTCAGGGGTGCTTTGTGATTATTTAAAATCTGGTTTTGGTGTTTTTGCCGTACTTTCCGGAAGTTGAGGGTAAGTAATAACCGGTTTTCTACCTTTTAGTGCACCAAAGAATGTGACGATCTTTGCTGCCTCATCATCTGAGATCTTAATGCCAAGTTGTGTACTGCCCATTTCTTTTACTGCATCAGCCAAGTTCCAGATAGCACCGTTATGGAAATATGGAGCAGTTTCAGTAATGTTTCTGAGTGTCGGGGTTTTTACCATACCATTTTTGTCACCTTTGAAGTCACCTACATTTGCAAACTTATATTTGCCTGCTACTTGGAACGGTTGCATTGTCCCACCCAATGCAATACCAGTATGGCAGCTTGCGCAGCCCTTATCGATAAATACATTCAGACCTTCTTTTTCTGCATCTGTCAATGCATCTTTTTTACCATTAATAAAATCGTCAAATCTTGAAGGTGTTACCAGTGTTCTTTCAAAAATACCGATTGTGGATGTGATCTTTTCGAAATCCACTTTTACCTCTTTGCTATAAGCTTTTTTAAATGCCTCTACATACTCAGGAATAGAGTTGATTCTCTCTTCAACAAGTGACTTGGGTGCAGCCATTTCAGGAGCTGCCTGCATAGGGCCTTGCGCCTGGTCTTCCAGGTGAGGGCTTCTTCCGTCCCAGAATTGTTCCTTGAAGAATACAGCATTATAGACGGTCGGTGAATTCAAATGGTGGGGGTTGGCTGTCCACTGATGTCCGACTGCTGCGGGAACTCCATCAACTCCGCCAAGTCCAAGATTATGGCAGGTATTACATGAAATGATCCCACTCTTGGAAAGTCTAGGTTCAAAGTAAAGTTTTTTACCAAGTTCCACTTTTTCCTCTGTGATCGTTTTATTTGGGTCAATAAGCTTCATAAGCTCCGTTTTATCTGCAGGGATCGCTTTAAGTCCGGCACCTTTTGCCTTATCGGTAATATTAGTGTTTGCCAATAACAGTGTAGATGTCAAAAGTGACATTCCAACGAATTCAAAGACTTTCATTAATTTTCTCCTCTTATATTTTTTATATAAAAAAATTATA
>JANTHR010000096.1 GCA_024762315.1 Sulfurovum sp. | reverse complement strand
GGGTCATACTCACTAAATCCAGGGATATAGTAGCTCTCATACGTGCTATTATCAACACTTCGTCCTACAGCCGAACCATCTAAAATAAGTGCTATGTCTGGCAAAAATGACTGTTGGCTAAAGGTCACTGCTTCTTGTGTAGTAGGTATGCTTTCTGTTTTTGCTTCTTTTGCACTTTGGGTAGCCTGTTTCTTTTCCAGTTGGGCTACACGTTTTTGCAACGCTTGTGTAGTACGTATCTGTTTGGCCAAAAGGGATTTAAGTTCAGCCAGTTCACTTTGTGCAAACAAGCTTGTTGATGCACAAAGTGAGAGTAGTATTAGTTTTTTTGTCATTATTTTTTTCCTTATATATCATAGGTATAACGCATTAGAAATTTTCTAAAGAGTCAAAGGTTTTATTGGTATTTTGTATGTTAAAAAAAAGAAGAAAAGGGAGGGGCTTGTGCGTGAAATCCTTTAGATATGAGAGAAACATGAGAGAAAAACGGAGGGACGACTTCTATAATATAAGCAGGAAGTAGCAGGGCAGGAGCTTGCTCTTCTGCGATATTCCCACCATGCATCGTATTTGAAAGTAAACAGATCTTACAGTCTGTATGTATATTGGCACTCTCATGATGTATGTGTGTAGCACTTGCAAATGTACCCAGTATATAAAAAAGAAGAAATAGGTGCAAAATAGTTTTTTTACCTATCATGGCTTCTCCTTTTTTTGGACGTATTATACATTATAATTTTTAATGTTAAAAATTATAATTTGCAAAGACCCTTAAATGTTTGGCTGTATCTTCTCCTACATTTTTACCTTTTAAGTCAGAGCATATCATGTGGATTTCAATATTTTTATTAACCTTATAGTTAGCCACCAAGTCTACTTCTGTAGACTCTTTGTGGGAGTGGGTTTTTAATATGGCTTTACTTAGACTCACTGTAAGCCCATCTATACCTAAGATACCAGCATCAAACTCTGCACCAAACCATGTTTGGCTACCGTCTTTACCTGCATTATCTATAATGAGATATTCTGAATTAGAGAAAAATGGTCCCCCGCCAAATCCGGATGTGGCGGCATTGCCATCTGCTTTATTGTAAGCTGCCCCAAGCGTCAGTCCGGCACTTTCATAAATCAAACTGGCATTTACTCCACAAACAGAAGTATCATGCTCCTGCAGATATGTTTGTTTCGCATACTGTAGTCCTATACCATAGCCCATACCATTCAAAGAACCTTCATAACTGGCTTCAAGGTAAGCGATACTGTCCATTTCGGCATCTTTTAAACGGTAATACCATGCATTGATATTGGTGTTTTTTATGCCTTCATAATTGAAGCCGATGACTTGCATGTTGTTGTTACCATTTACCCGTGTAAAGTCATCTACCACTTCAGCATCTACCCCGGCCATCTTTTGTATTTGCCCTAAAAACAGAGTAGTATCGGGGATATCTTTATTCTCTAAAGTGTATGCCTCAAAAGTATTAGGGACCATACCTATGTCATCCACTTGTGCAAAGGGTGTTTCTATCTCTTGGCGACCGAATTTTAGTGTGGTATTCCCAAATTGAGCTTTGAGATAAGCTTCTCCCAAAATGGCATAAGAGTGTGCTACTTCTCCTCTAAATGGGACTAACCCTCTGTTGTCTGCTGAGCCAAAACTGTTAGAGGTATAGAAACTGGCTCCCACGCCCATGCCAGCAATAGGGGCGGTTTCTATATGAAGTTTTCCTCCCAATGCGCCATCATTAAATGTATCATCATTTTTTACATTGTGTACTTCATATCCTGTTCTTACATAGCCATCAACCGTAGCATTTTCAAAAGCTTTCTTTAAGGCATTAGCATTAATATTTATACTCATTATCATTAAAGAGATTGTGCATAGTGTAACTATTTTCATTTTTCTTCCTTGTTTTATGTGCAGGATCGGATTTAGCCGACCATTTGCTTGTATTTAGCCTGGTCAGCTAAAGCCCAGCCCTACGATTTTATTTTTTCTACTTCTATTTTATCTGCTTCATCTGCTCTTACCGCAATGAGCGTTGAGTTGACCTCTATCTCCATGGTCTGTTTGGCAAGAGAACATCCTTTGACAAGAAGTTCTTCTCCCCGCATTACACCAAAAGAGCTGAATCGGTCTCTTAATGCTTTGTCTGCATTGATCTTAATGATCTCTGCTTTGTCACCCTTTGTTAATTCACTTAATTTCATCTATTCATCCCCCTGTTAGTATTAATGTAACTCTGTATGCCATGAAACTCAGTATCCAGGCACTAATAGTGGTCATAAAGAACAGGTAGACCAGATATTTCCATCCGCCTGCCTCTTTGGCAAAAACAGCTGATGCTGCAAAGCAGGGCAGGTAGACCATGACAAAGACAATAAAGGCAATAGCTGAAGCAAAAGGTATCTGTGCCCGTATCTGTACCAAGAGGGAATTATCGGTTTCTGTCACTGTGTCTCCGAGTGAATAAAGTACACCAAGGGTGGAGACGACGACCTCTTTGGCTGCGAGTCCTGCTTCCAGCGATACTGCCATACGCCAGTCCATACCAAGCGGAGCGAAGAACGGTTCACTTGCATGACCGATCTTGCCAAGGTAGCTTTGCTCTAGCAGTTTTGACTGAAGCTCATTGTTCAGTTTAGTCTTTTGTATACTGTTCTGCACCTGCTCTATCTTTGTCTGATACTGTGTTTCGAGTTCATGGTTTTTAGGATAGTTACTCGCGAACCAGACCAGTACGGATGCGGCCAAAATGAATGTACCTGCTTTGTTGAGGTAACTTTTTGCCTGTCCGTAAACCGTATGCCAGATAAGTTTGAGTGATGGCATACGGTATTTGGGCATCTCCATAACGAATGGTTCATCGTCTCCTTTAAAAACGAATGTCTTTAGTGCTTTTGCCATAAGCAGGCCTAAAATTGCTCCGGAAATATAGATAATGAAAAGAATATTTCCTGCATGCTCCTGTCCAAAGAAAGCACCGGCAAAGAGTACATAAATGGGTAGTCTTGCTCCACAGCTCATAAAGCCTATGATGAAAAGGGTAATGAGCCTGTCTTTTTCATTTTTCAGCGTTCTTGCCGCCATATAGGCCGGTACGGAACATCCAAAACCGGTCACGAGCGGAATGAAGCTCTTGCCGTGCAGTCCGAATTTATGGAAGAAACCGTCAAGTAAAAATGCCACACGGCTCATATACCCTGTAGTCTCCAGCAATGCAATACCGATAAAGAGGATCATAATATTAGGTAGGAACATGATCACTGCACCCACACCGGCGATAATCCCGTCGGCGATGAGTGAAGCCAATTCACCATTGCCAAGTAACGCTCTTGCCTGATCGGCAAGCCAGACAAATCCGGCATCGATCCAATCCATCGGTACGGCACCCAGTTCAAATGTGAGTTGAAACAAAGCCCACATAAAGAAAAGGAAAAGTGGGATACCCAGAATTTTATTGATAAGCAGATTGTCTATTTTTTGTGTAAGATTCTTTGCTTTCATAGATTTGACTGACATCACTTCCATTTTTGCACCTTTGGCAAAGGCAAAGTGCTCATCGGCAAAGATCTGTTCCAGGTCTTTGGTGTCAGTATGCAGATAAATATGATTCAGCGCGTCTCTTATAATAGGAAGCAACTCTATCCAGACGGGTTCTTCATGCATCTTTTTATAGACCTCTTCATCTTCTTGTAAAAGTTTAACAGCAAGATGGCGGTAAGGAAGATCATTTTTGTATTTCTTTTCTTCCAGGAATGCAACGATACGAGAGATCTCTTCTTCTATATGATCGCTGTAGACAACTTTTGAAGTTGTCTGAGGTTTTTCAAATACTTCAACGATCGCATGCTTCAGTGCTTCAATACCTTCTTTTGTGTTTGCTGAGGTTTTAATGCATGGTACACCAAGGATAGCTGAGAGCTGCTTCTCATCTATCTCTATCCCTTCTTTGGCAGCCTCATCGCTCATATTGAGTGCAACGACCACTTTTCTTCCTGTCTCCAGGAGTTGTGTAGTAAAAAGAAGGTTTCGTTGCAGATTGGTAGAATCAACAACATTGACAATGATGTCGTACTCATCACTCTGTAAAAAACTTTTAGTCACTTTCTCTTCAATGGTATATTCGGTAAGAGAGTATGCCCCGGGCAGATCAATGATATGCACCTCATAATCTTCACAGGAGACTTCATCGCACAGCTTAAAGACCACTTCGGTTTTATCTACGGTAACACCTGAAAAGTTGCCTACTTTGAGTTTAGCATTGGAGATGGCATTGATGAGGGAAGATTTTCCAACATTGGGCTGCCCTGCAAGTGCAACGACTATCTGCTTCATGGATTATAATTCCTTATGATTATTTATAAAATAAAATGAAAACTATTATCATTTAGTTTTCTTAGAAGTAATTTACTCTTTTTATTCTTAAACTATATTAAACTGACATTCATTATCATAAAAATAATATTTGATTTTGAGTTAAAGTGATTTTATTTGTAGATAATAGTCATTTTTAGAAAGATCTATGATATATTTAGAGGAGACTTAAAATCCATTCACGTGTTTTTAAAATGGTAGATGGGTCTTTATTGCTCATAAACAGATAAGGTTTATTTTTTCTATTAATTTTTACATCTTTTTGCATCAAGTCTAGGTCAACACCAACATAAGGAGCTAAATCGGTTTTATTTACTACAAGTAGGTCACTAAATAGAAGTCCTGCACCTTTTTTTCTCGGAATATCTGCTCCTTGAGCTACATCTATCACATACAGATAATAATCAATAAGTTCATATGAAAATGTAGCAGACAAGTTATCTCCACCACTCTCTACAAATATGATGTCAGGATCAAATGCTGCTTCAAGCTCCTCGATCGCTTTTTGGTTTGCTGAGATGTCATCTCGTATGGCTGTATGTGGGCAACCACCAGTCTCCACCCCTATTATTCTCTCCTTGTCAATATCAAGATGGTTTTTTAGGTAGTTCGCATCCTCTGTTGTATAGATATCATTGGTTACGATCCCTAGAGTGTAGTTCTCTTTCAATACATTGGTTAATTGTTCTATGATGGATGTTTTACCACTTCCTACCGGACCGGCTATGCCTATTTTAATACTCATATGTTTTCCTTTATGTTACAAACATTTTTGGTTCTAACATTTTATGTTTATATATTATCTCTTCAAAAAGTGGATTAAAACTATTTATATTTTGTGAACTATTTTTTATCATATCTTCTAGTTTATAGTCAAACTCAAATAGCAT
>JANTHR010000095.1 GCA_024762315.1 Sulfurovum sp. | reverse complement strand
CCTTAAATGTTGACCCTATAGAGAAAAAACCGCTTTACCATGTGTTACCGGGGAGCAAAGCGCTTTCCTTTGGAACTGTAGGATGTAATTTTAAATGCCCGTTCTGCCAGAATTGGGATATCTCCCAGGAGACAAAAGTCAATAAAGAGATAGAGGTCAGTCCCCAAAAGATGGTAGAATTGGCACTTGAACACGGAGCGGAATCAATAGCATATACCTACAATGAACCGACGATCTTTTATCCGTATGCAAAAGATATCGGTGTGATCGCCAAAGAGAAAGGACTCAAAAATATCTTTGTCAGTAACGGTTTTGAAAGTCCTGAGATCATCAAAGATATGCCAAGCTGGCTGGATGCTGCCAATATTGACCTTAAAAGCTGGGATGATGCCTATTATAAAAAGGTACTCAAAGGCGGGTTGGAAGCAGTAAAAGATACACTGAGGAGAATGGTAGCCGAAGGGATTTGGGTTGAAGTGACAACTCTACTGATAGAAGGCGAGAATGACAGTGATAAAGATCTGACAGAAATGGCAGAGTTCATTGCCAATGATCTTGGGAAGCATATACCATGGCACTTGAGTGCTTTTCATCCTGATTACAAAATGCAGGATCATGAATATACGGGAATAGATACCCTCCAAAGAGCCAGCCAGATAGGTAAAAAAGCAGGGCTTTACTATGTTTATATGGGTAATGTGCCTGTACATGGAGATACCTATTGCCCGGAGTGTGGTGAGTTGCTCATTGACCGTACGGGTTATTCTGTCACGGTCAATAAGCTTGAAGACGGGCATTGCCCGAAATGTAAAAGAAAGATTGAAGGAGTCTGGTCATGAGTACAAGAGAAACAGCAGTAGCGGGACAGTTCTATCCGTCCGATCCCAATGAAATAAAAGCGATGTTCGAACATTATAATCAAATACTGGATGAGCATCTTAAAGACGAGACAATACTCCAGCTCAAACCAAGAGCGGTCATCGTACCGCATGCAGGGTATGTTTATTCGGCATTTACCGCAAATGTTGCAATGAGACTATTGAACAATACCCATGCAAAGCGTGTGGTAGTCATAGGACCCAGTCATAGAGTCTATCTACAAGGTACCAGTATCTCGGAGTATGATACCTATGAAAGTCCCTTTGGAGCTTTGCCTATAGATAAAGGTCTGGTGGCAGAACTTAAAGAAAAATTTGCATTGGATTTTATGCCGGATGCGCATCATGAGCATAGTACGGAAGTGCAGGTACCGTTCATTAAAACCTATGATGAAGATGCTTCCATTGTGGAAATGGTATATGGAGATGAAGATCCGTCCAGATTGGCAAAGATCATAGATTATCTCCTGGATGATCCTGATACCGTAGTGGTGATCAGTACGGATCTGAGTCATTACTATGATATAAATAAAGCAAATAAATTAGATAGCATTTGTCTGGATGCCGTAAAAAACCTCAGTCCTGCAGAACTGCATGAAGGATGTGAAGCTTGCGGCAAAATAGGTGTAGAAGCTATGTTGATCACAGCAAAAAACAAAGGCTTGGAGCCCATTCTACTAGATTATCGTACAAGTGCGGATGCAAGTGGTGATAAATCTCAGGTCGTTGGCTATATGAGCGCGGCATTTGTAAGGAGGTGATATGAACAGTCTGCAAGAACTTATTGACAGTATGGTAATAGCGGGTACTTTGCATACACCGGCTATTATTGATGCTTTTTATAAGATGGATAGAAAGTATTTTGTACCTGAAGCATTTAGAGAACATATGTATGTTGATGCTCCACTGCCCATAGGAAACGACCAAACGATCTCCCAGCCGTCTACGGTTGCATTCATGCTGGAGAAGCTTGAACCCAAGGAGGGTGACAAAGTGCTTGATATCGGTTCAGGTTCAGGATGGACAACAGCACTGCTTTGTCAAATTGTGGGAGAAAAAGGAAGTGTTGTAGGGCTTGAGAGAATGGATGCGTTGGTAAAGCAGGGGCAAGAAAATCTCTCACAATTTCATTTTGACAGCCGCTGCCGCATAGAAAAAGCAGGAGAGAAGCTTGGTATGCCGGATGAACAGTTCGACAGGATCCTTGCCTCTGCCAGTGCTGATGAAATTCCCGAAGAACTGTTTTCGCAGTTGAAAGTAGGTGGTATTCTGGTGATACCCGTAAGAAATTCCATCTTTAAATTCACAAAGGTTTCAGAAGACAATATAGAGAGGGAAGAATTCTATGGATTTGTTTTTGTCCCGTTGATCTATTAAGGAGATCTCTGATCATTTCACTTCCTGTGCGATCAAATGTATCGCTATGCCGTAATTTGTTGAGTTGTTGTAGCGTGTAAGAACTTTAAAGTTGCGTGTTCCAAGCCAGACATCATCATGGGTAGTATTCCGTGTTTTAAGCAGGTAGGCCCTTGATGCATTGAACGGCTTCAATGGTCTGATGCCGGCTCTCAGTATGGTGCTCAGAGGCAAGGTCCTGTTGCGGCTTGTTTTGAGGCTTCTGAATCGTTTCGCATTGAAGGCCGCAGGTACAGCAACCACTTTTCCTTTTTTCCAACCATTTTTGTGCATGAATTTAGCAATAGAACCGATACAGTCCTCCAGACTCCAGGGATCGGTGATCCCGTCACCGTTGAAATCTGACCTGTGTCTGCGTGCAACGGAAGGGACTTGCTGTACACACCCCATGGCTCCGGCAAATGAACCTTCAAGCTTCGTGATGTTATAGCCTTTCTCCCGTGCAAATAAAAAGAGGTGTTTGAGTTCATTCTTGAAGAACTTTTGCATACGGTTGGGATGAAAGGCAAGTGTGGACAGGGCATCAAGGATATTATAATCCCCCGTATAGGTACCAAATCTGCTCTCTACGCCTAAAAACCCGACAATATAGTCCATATCGACCTTATAGATGCGTTCTGCTCTTTTGAGTGTACTGTAGTGTCGCTTTTTAAATCTTCTTGCTTCTTTAAAAGTCTCTTCATTGACAACGTGAAGTTTGAAACGCTCCCAACTCCCTACGGTCGAATTGCTTTTAAATTTCCCCGTATAGCGTGCCAACGTATCACGATCGAGTTTTGCCTGCCTGAATACACGTTTTAAATAATTTGTATCAAAACCGTATCGTTTGTGCATCATACGGATGAAATGCTGCACATTCGCTTTGGAAAGATAATCATAAGAGATAGGCGCTCTGTCATCATTTGCCGTCACTAAAAATGGAATCAATACAATAAGTAAAAGTAGTTTGAAACGTTGCAATAATTATCCTTATATATTATTTAGTATCAATAGGCTGTCCCGATAGATAGGCTCATCTATGAATCCGTATTTCTCATCCATAAAGCCATTGATGCCTTTGGCAGCATTGGCTTCAAAAACCTCTTTGATATGCCTGGCTCTTGTTAATTCATATTCATTAATACTAAATACTTCGTTGGCAATCTCAACCTGTTTTGGACCCATACACGCTTTACTCTCAAAGCCCATCATCTTCTCATGTTCGCACCAAGCTCTGAAAGTATCAGTATCATTATAGTCCTGGAACATGAAAGAGATGGGGTGGATACCCGCTGTTTTGGCATTGACTAAAAACTTGGAGAGAAGGTAGTCTATGGCAGGGTTTTTGAGCGTAACAATTGACTGGGGCAAACCAAGGGATGTAAGCAGGTCCAGGATGCCTAAATTTGCCGTAGTAAGGCGTTCATCTATACGAAGGCTGCTTAAGTTCTCAAAAGCTTCTTTTGTCTCCAGGGAAATATGCAGCTCTTTATCTGAAGAGAGCAGGGTGAGTGCCTGGGCGATCTCTGTTTGATTCTTTACTTTGGCCACACGGATCGCATCAAATCCGAAGTCATTAAGAAAGGCTATCTCTTCAGTTCCACCCTCATTTAGAGGATTGGTACGCACGATGATGAAGCTCCGGGAGTGTTCCATATGGGAGAGGAAAAGAGCAATATTGTATAGCGCTTCTTTCTTCCGGCTTGGTGCAATGGCATCTTCAAGATTAAGGGTGATCATGTCCGCCCGGCTTTCATCCATACGGTTAAGGTGCTTGAGGTTGAGGGGGTTAAGCATCATGTTTGAACGGTAATACTTTGTAGAAGGACTTACTTTTTTTGTCATGCCAAAGTGTGCTGGGTATTTCTCTAACGGTAGATCGTCCATAAAGTTTAAATCATCAAATATCATGGTCATATCATAACGAAATAAGATTTAACAACGGATATTATGGTTTTTATGGCGATACAGTTTGTTGTTTGTCTGCAGTTTTGTTTATAATTCATTTTCCAAATTTTGATAAAATTAAAAAAAAGGAGTATAGAATGAAACTTGATAATACAATGATCATCGTTGCAAATTTAGGTGGACTTAAAGAATATCATGTGCAAAAGCATGAAGCGATCGTAGGGAATGAAATGAAAATCTCCTATGCAGTTGAATTACATCATGATATGGATTATATTGATGCACATAAAAAACTTCAGGATGTTGTGAGTGATGAAGCAGGGAAATTAGGCAATTCTACAGGTGAAGAACATAATTTTGAAACTGAGAGAAAAAAACGCTCCATAAAGGAGATTGCCGATGATATCAATAGCATTGTAGAAAAAGAAAAACCAAGACAACTTTTTCTGGCATTCCCTCAGGAGTTAAATGCACAACTGCTAGAGGCACTATCTTCCAATACAAAAAGCATATTGGTCAAAAACGTGAGTTCAGATCTGGTCAAGACAAAGAAAGGCGAGATACTGTCACACTTTGAATAATATATAAAAAGATAGAAGCCGATAATTTTATTACAGTATAATGCTTACTTTATTTTAGTCAAGGAATTTGAATGAGAAGAATCTGGTTTTTATCTTTATTGCTTACGGTAGCTGCACTTGCAAGATACACTGCAGCACCACTGAAGGAGTGTGAAGCCTTCAATAATATGAAGCACACAAAAAACACCCATCATGTGGTGTTGGATACAGCAAGAAAATATACGATACTTAAACAGCACAAGGGTCAGAAACTTATACACATCAAAGGTGAACAGCCGGCACAAAGATGGGTGGATGATACATGTTTTCCTTCTCTGAACAGAAGTGATGTCAGTCCGGTACAGAGTAAAGTTATACCTGTTGGAAATGGATTTGAACATTCCTTTAAAAAGACGTCTATACCGAAACATACTAAAAAATATGATAAACAAAAACATTCAAATAAAAATCTTTTGGCATTAAGCTGGCATAATGCTTTTTGTGAAACACACCGTCATAAAAAAGAATGTAAAAGAGGACTTTTGTCCATCATGAAACCCAAGTACCATGAAAGACATTTCGTACTTCATGGACTTTGGCCTCAACCTAAAAACAAAACCTATTGCAAGGTAGATAGAAAATATATTACCATGGACAGATATAAGCATTGGAATAAAATACCTGATATCGGGCTAAGCAGTGAAACAAAAAAGAAACTGGCTGAAGTTATGCCCGGGTTTGCCTCGAATTTACATAAACATGAATGGATTAAACACGGAACCTGTTATGGTACCGGGGCAGAGCAGTATTACAAGGATGCAATAAGCTTGACAGAACAGGTCAATGATTCAAAAGTGAATGATTTTTTTATAAAGAATATGGGTAAAAGAGTAACACTGAAACAAATAAGACAGCAATTCGATAAAAGTTTTGGTACAGGTGCCGGCAGGAGCGTTGAATTAAAATGTAAGAACGGGTTGATCAC
>JANTHR010000094.1 GCA_024762315.1 Sulfurovum sp. | reverse complement strand
AAACAGCACTCCTCTTCACACGAATTAGCCTCAGTGGCTGCAGCTACCGGTTCCTCTCCGCATTCATCGTAACGAAGCGTTATCCAATATTTTGTTGCTTCATTATCTGTCGGTATTTTCTTTTCCACATCTTCGGGTACGACAATCTCCCTGCCGCAGCAGTCGAGGGCGATTCCCGACTTGATTTTGACTATATTGTCATCAACTTTTTCTACAGTAAGCCCGCACACTACACCCTCACCATGAATATACCTATTGATCAAACGCTGTTTTTTTATAAAATAGCTCTGCTCATTTTCAAAATCCCTTACCGTCAGCAGTTTCCCGTAAAAATACTGATTTCTCACAGGTGCTTTGAGTCCGTTTGTACAGTTTGTTTTGCCGTTTTCATTGTTACATGTTGCCATGGTATACTCCTTTTTAGTAGTTAGTTTGTGTATCTATGCCAAGTCTGGCATGACTTTGTATCTGAGCATTTTCTTCGATGTCTGCCAGTCTGGTATCTATCGACAGTGCCGCCTCTCCCATGATGAATGGCTCTTCTTTCAAAGAAGTGTTGATGCCAAGGCATAAATGCTCACCAAGTACCATTTTGTCTTTGAGGGCCAGCACCTTGCCTTCTGTATGTGCCGGCTTCCATAGTTTGACGATTCTTTCGACATCTCTGAGTTCTGTTTCACTTTTGAGGATATTCGGTCTGAAAATGACACAAAACGTGTATTTTCCCAGATCAAATCTATTTGCCGTATTCCCTTCATCACAACGGTTTTGAAACGGTTCGATGATGATGGGTCTGTTCTTTTTATCCTCGATCTGCGTATAGAGTTCTATCAGTTCTGACAATCCTGCTCTCGTTCCTCTTCGTTTGAAAAAGTACATAGCTTTGCCAAGCAGTTCCCTCCACTGTACAGCACTCCAGTTTTTTTCTCGCTTGAGTCCCAGCCATAAAGAGAGCCAGTTTAGGAACTCACCATCGGGTGTTGTCTGCGGATCGATGAGCAGATGGCTGTTTTCTATTTTCTCTTCTACTCCCTCCATAAGGGTTTGAAACACAGAAAGATAGCGCTGCATAAGCTCTTTGCTCTGCGCATTTTCCTGATAGATCCCCGGCAGATATTTCAGGTAGGTCTCTTTGGGGAAGTAGACTTTAAGCTTTTCGAACTCTGGAGTCTCTTCGCCCATCGGGTCACTTTGCAGCGTGATCTTGACGACTAGATACCTGCCGATCGCCTCATGAAGATAGATATCTTTTTTATTTTCAAACGCTTTTTTGGTTGTCGGCTGTTGTCCTTTTGCATCGACCGCTCCTGCACTGACTGTCACCGATCCTCCATGACCGGGGATATCATAGTCCACTTTCATCTTGTGCCAGTCGCATCCTTCGTAGGTACTGTCAAAGACATACGTGATCTCTCCGCTAGGCTTATACACTTTTTGCTTTTTCACAACAGAGATGACTCCCCGTGTATCCAGTACCAAAAGGCTATCTTTGCTGTCAAAAATGATTTTTTTGACTGCCTCATCATAGGTAGTAAGTCTGGTTTGTATCTCTGTGTCTTTTGATCCCCACCATATCGTGCCGTCTTCATTTGCCGAAGACGACCCGATATAAACAGCTTCTTTTGAATTGACCGCCAACGATGAGAGGGATACCGCTTCTGAAGATATTGTCGCTGTTTTTGTCTCCTCTTCATCATAAACAGTCACTTTGGAAGCATCCAGAATATAGAGTTTTTCTTTGCCCTCCACCGTTTTATGCACTGTGATGGAAATAGGATCTTCGACACCGTCTATTGTCAGTGTCCCTATCTCCTCTCCACTCTTGTGGATCTTTAAAATATCACTTGAGGATGTTGTTATGATATAGAGATATCCATTTTCATCGATGCACATCGCACGCGCATCCGGCACCGTATGCTCCCATAGCATCTGCCACGTGGTGAGTGAAAAAGCGCTTACGCTTGTATTGTCCAGTATATAGATCTGATTTTTGTAAAGTGCGATATCTGTATAAGTATTTTCTTCTGTTTCGACTGTGAAGATGTCTTTTTGCAAGCTTTTTCTATAGATATCATAACTATGGATCGCCCCTTTTTTATCGAGCAGATAAAGCATAGGGCAATCCTCTTTCAATCCAAATGTTTCAATATCTTCCAAATCTATTTGCATTGCTTCATCGAAGAAATATCTCTCATCGTAATTCAGCAACAGTTTCTCATCTTTTAGCGTGATGTCTTCTTTCTCATTTTTGTATATATCCGAGGCAAACGCAGTAAAGGATGTCGGTTCTTTTGGTTTCATAGCGTACTCCTACATGCTTCTTGACTTGTAAAAATTGAGATGTTATGCCTGTAGGGTGATGTCAATGCATTTTGTTTCAAAATCACATTGCCTTGTTCGTATCTCTCATATGCACCTTTTGCACTTATGTCTAACTCAAGCACACAGTCCACACCTTCGAGCTCTTCAAGTAGAGCATAGATAGCACTTTTGTACACAGTATGCCCAAACGGCCATCCCTGCGAGTCTTTCCAGCCGAGAATCGGATCCAAGAAAAGATCAAGTGCCTCTTTAACCTTTTTCCTGACATCCTTTTCTGATTCATTTTCTTCCATCTTAAGCTCTGTTTTTATAGAGATAAATGCATACTGGGGTGGTATTGCTTTTACTTTTGTAGTGATCAATCGATGCTTATCGAGGTGATAACAGACTGTTTTTAAAAAACCCTCACTTGGATATATAAGCTTTTGAGAACTAAAAGGCACCACAATCACCTCAACCATATTGTCCGAAGGATGTTTCACTGTTTTTGCTCTGGCTACTCGAAGTCCCGGTGTATGCATTGCAAGATATTCAAAATCTCTGGCTATTACCGCCTGATAAGGAGTCTTAAAGTCTTTTTTAAATGCAACATATGCCTCTTCTATCGTCTGAGGATCTTTTCCGCCTCTAGCAGGAAAATAGTTTTGTGCAGGTATTACTGCACCACTCCATGCAAGGTTTGCCACAATATTGCCTTTTGTTCCCATACTTGTAGCATAAGTACAAGTGATCGTCGCATTAAGCGGTGGTATTTCACCATGCACACCATCCCCAAAGGTGATCAATCCGCTGGTTTTGTCAACATGAAAAACTTTTTGATTGTGTCCACAGATCTCCAATGTCTTTGCTTCCTGCCATACTTCATTTTCTATTTCAATTTCTATTTTAATTTCTTCCAACGAAACTAGAGGAAACGCTTTTAATTGCAATGTCTGCTTTGGCAGACCTGTGCCACGATTTTCAAATGATTCCTGATGCTTTTCGATCTGAATGGCTTCGGTAGTATTGGTAAGAATAGTTTGAATTCTTGGTGCATTTTCAAAATATCCTTCTTGAATTTTACATTTTATTTTAGAGACGTTTGTTTTCTTATTGAAATAGATTGTACCACTATGAGAAAAGCTACCGGTTCCATCTTCTTTAATCGTCAGCCCTTGCCAAGCTGATCCATCCCAATATTCCCAAACCAACTCAGCCGAGGCAAAGACAACAGCTTGCTCTTTGTCATGATGAGCAATCAAAGGAAGATCATCTTCATAAAAGATAAACGTCAGTGAAAAATCATTGTTGAAAGTGCCATCAAAGTTGAAAGTACCATCAAAATTGAGTTCAAAGTAGTGACCTTTTTTTGTGATTTGACCAAAAGGATAAAAAAGTTTTGAAAAAGGTTCTGAAAAAGGCTCTTTGTATTCAAGCATCCCTCTTTCATTTTTCATGTTGATTTGTGTAAGTTTTATTTGCTGCAAAGAGACTTCATACTGCGTAACAAAGGCTATTGAAGTATTATCCTCTCTATCTTTTGCAAAAAGCTCCGTGCCTTTGGAAATTACTTTTGCCACATCACTTTGAAATGTAATCCAGGTTTTTGCAGGTTTCACAATCTCCGGCATTGCATCTAAAAGTTTGAGATATTTGAGTATATGTTTTTGATCAATTCTATTGAGTCTATACGTATTGATATCACTTAGCCAAGCAAAAAGCTCTAAAAGGGTGGTACCCGGATCTGAAAGATTATAGTCTGTCCATTCGGGAGCCAAAGTTGGAAGTGCAGCTCTAGCCTCTTCAAAATAGTCATCAAAGTTTTTTGTATCTAAATCGGGAATCGGTAAAGGCATGTTACGCTCCTTTCATATTAAGTGTATGTGTACCATTGCACACTAGGATGTACGGTGAGACATCTAAAACCTGTGTATCTTCAGATGTCATAGTGAGCTTTTTATCACCTGCGGCAATATGCATTTTTAAAGTCTTGATTTGTTCAATACCGTCGATATCTTCCAGGAGAGCGAAAAAGTCCGAGAAGCATGGTAGTGTTCCAAACTCCCATCCTTCACCTTCATAGCCCCCGTAGATCGGCTGTAAAAATGATGCAAGTTTTTTTTGGATCTCATCTTTGACGATCGGAACCAAATCCCATTGTTTTAAAACGATATCGATCTCCAGATCTATCACGGCATACTGAGGAGAGATGACCTGTACATTTGTAACCACAGGAGCACGGGCTTCAAGATAAGATCTGACATTTCTGATGAGTCTTTCTGTACATTCAGGCTGTTCTTCCTGCGAGTAAGGGGCAATGACAGCGGTTACCCAGTTGGTTTCATATTTCCCGAAATTGTTGAAGTTTGGAATGACTTTGACTTTTGCAACATCAGTTGAGGATTCTTTTGTCAAAATTTCATAATCTTCAAAAGTAATAGCACGGTCTTTGGCTCTAAGTGTTTTAGGTGCTCTTTTGATCAAACTTTCTATAGATTCCTCATCAGAGCCACCGGATGCTTCAAGATGGTTCTGTATCTTGTCGATTGATGAGATGCCGGAAACCAGATTTTTAATCTTTTCTTTTGGAACATTCCCTTGCTTTCCTCCTCCTGTTAAATAATCAGCTTTAATATTGTCTTTGCCTATCGGTGGTATGAGCCCAAAGTTGCCATCTCCAAAACGCACCTCTCCCGATACCGAATCAAGCATAAACACTCTGTCTGTCGGTTTGGCATCATAAATATAAGCAATTTCCTTCCATAAAACCCAAAAACCTTTTTCTTCATCAACTTCATATACCAGTTCATCATTTTCAGGTTCCAAAAATTCTTTTACCCATATCTGTAACTTTTTAACCGCAGGTCTCAACAGTTTAAAATTTTGATTGGGAGAACCGTCACTTGAACCTACATACTCTTCTTTGACCGTTTCAGACTGTGATGCCCAAATAGTATTGAGATAGATGGCACTTATCTGTACTTGCGCATCTTTTTCATCTTTTGGCGTATGTAATGCCGGATGAAATGCCATCAACTCAGGCTCACAAGCTTTTAAGTTGAATGATTTTTTAGGGGAAGAGTTGACATTAAATTGCCAAGAATCATATTTTGCCATTAAAAAACGTTGTATCGCTACTGGATAGAAAAATAAAGGAGAATGGGGAGAGATGTCTGGGAGTTTTCTCTCTACAATTTTTATTTTCAACCAATAAAGATTTTGATCCGATATCAATTTATCTGTCTGATCCAGCGGGGCAATGAACTCACAAGTGCCCGTTTGCATCAAACCATGCGTTCCGTCTTTTACATTCAGTGCTTTCCATCCATCTTGACTGTAATAACTCCATTCAAGATATTGGTAAAGATCCCAGTATTTTTTGGGCAAAACAAAGAGCAAGGAGATGAAACCTTCACCGAAAGGTTTGTCAAAACCCAAATAAATAGCTTTGTCAAGATCAGGCAGTTGTTTTTCGATTTCAGGTGTTATTTCCAATAGGTTTTCTTGCATTAAATCTGTTGCACCTACCAAATTATTTCCGGGCGTGATGCCTTCTGTTTCTGACACTACTGGTTCTTCTTC
>JANTHR010000093.1 GCA_024762315.1 Sulfurovum sp. | reverse complement strand
AATCATGAATAACATGAGACGCGGATTCACAATGATCGAATTGATCTTTGTAATTGTAATTATCGGAATTTTGGCAGCGGTAGCAATACCTAAATTAGCAGCAAACAGAGATGATGCTACAGCATCAACATGTGTACACGAAGTGGGACAGCTTATCACAGAAGCAGGTGCTACATATACAAAGCTTGGATATACGGATTTTCAGGCATTAACATTGGCTGATTTTACTAATACTACAACTGGCGCAACTGGTAGTACTAACGGTATTGTAGAAGCGGGAACTGCCCCTGTGAAAGACGGTATAACATACCAATGTGAAGGCGGAACTATGGCAACTCTTACATTTGCTAAGAATGCTACTGATCCTTCAATCTATGAAATGACATTGACTGATAGTAACCCATCTACTCCTCCAGCAGCAGCAATAGGTGCGAAAACAATTAGAAATAACTTTAACATCACTACAGCAGGTGGTACAAAAGTGTTTAAGATGTAAATATCTTTTCGCTTGTTCCATCTCTCCCGAGGTGGAACGTTTAGTATCAAATTACTCTCTTTATATTTTTTTATCACTATATTTTTTAGCTATAATAAAGTATAAAACATCAAGGAAACAGAATGTCCCTTAAAAATAGAAAAGCTTTTACCATGCTAGAATTAACATTTGTAGTTGTGATTATAGGTATATTATCTGCTATAGCTATACCAAAGTTTGCAGCAACGAGAAGTGATGCTGTCATCACAAAGGCAAAAACAACGGTAGCATCGGTGCGAAATGCAGTGGCAACTGAAAGACAAAAACGTATCTTACGTGGAAATTTCGATAAAATTTTTAAACTTGCAAATCAAAGTGGAAATGACAAACCTATTTTTGATGCATTTGATGGCAATACGAGTAATCCAGTACTGGAGTACCCGTTGCAGTCATGTAAAAATGCAACAGCACAAGGTTGCTGGAAAGAAACCACAACAGGTACAAAAGCAAGTCCTATAAGTGAATATACATATAAAATGCCAGTTTCAGGAAGTGTAGTATTTGAGTTAAAAAACAATAGATTTGATTGTAAAGACTTGACCGATGCTAACTGTATAAAACTTACACGATAAAGTGCATTACTACGAAATATCTCTTCTTAAGTCAAGCGCACCTGGCTTGACTTATCATTCTTATATCAAATTAGAGCAGGGCACGATCGTTTCTGTACCGCTGAAAACAACCAATAAAGATGCCGTTGTCAGAAATGAGGTTGAAAAACCGATATTTGAAACAGCTGAAGTGGTCTCTGTTTCAGATAAATATTATAGTCAGGCACAGATGGAGATGGCAAAATTCATCTCTGAGTATTATTTTTCTTCTTTTTCTGAGGCTATCTCATTATTTTTGCCATATGCTGTAGGGTGTTGCCCCCTGACAACACCTTTAAAAACAGACAACGAGAAACAGCTTTGTGGTGTTGTAGGGGTACAACACCCTACGTTAACGACAATACAACAAAAAGCCTACGCCCAACTTCTAAAAAAAGACAAAGCCCTGCTTTTTGGTGTCACAGGCTCAGGGAAAACAGAGATTTTCATCTCCCTGATGTCCAAAATGCTGGAAGAGGGTAAAACCTCTATTTTCCTTATGCCAGAGATCTCTCTTACTCCCCAGATGGAAAAACGTCTGAAAGTCTATTTTGGTGATGCTGTTGCGATGTGGCACTCCAAGTTGAGCAAAAAGAAGAAAGAGAGCATCCTGGAAGGCATAGAAGAGGGGAGTATTCGCATTGTGGCAGGGGCAAGGTCTGCACTTTTTGTACCGTTACGCAACCTGGGGCTTATTGTGGTAGATGAAGAGCATGACGACAGCTACAAGGCACAAACCCGTCCACGCTACCATGCCCGTGATGTGGCTGTACTGATGGGGCAGAAGTTGAAAGCCAAAGTGGTCTTGGCATCTGCGACACCCTCTATGAGTTCGTACCACAAATATGATGTAGTAAAGTTGGAAAAACCTTTTATAGAAGCGAAGAAAAAGTACACTTTTATTACAGGGAACGGCATAGATAATACCATGCTTGCTGCCCTTCATAAAAACTATCAAAAGCAGGCACAATCGTTATTTTTTTTACCTACACGCGGGAACTTCAAATACCTCTACTGCCAAAACTGCGGAAAGACACATCTGTGCCCCTACTGTTCTGTAGGTATGGCACTACATAGAAAACGAAGACATCTCAAGTGTCACTACTGCAACTTCACCGAAGCCATTGTCGATACCTGTACCCAGTGCGGGCACACGCCTCTGACGAGTGAGCGTATAGGAACACAAGAAGCCATAGAGGTCATCAGCACAGCCATAGAGGGCATCAAAGTAGAACAGTTTGACAAAGACAGTATCACTACAGCCAAGAAACTCAAAGAGGCGCTAAATCGCTTTGAGTCAGGAGAGAGCAACGTACTGCTTGGCACACAGATGTTAAGCAAAGGGCATGACTATGCGAACATCACGCTTTCTGTAATCATGGGGCTTGACCATATTTTGGGTTTGGCAGATTACAGGGCACGTGAACGAGCCGTGTCTTTGCTTTTTCAGATCGCAGGACGAAGCGGAAGAAGCAAAGAAGCACAAGTCATAGTTCAAACCGGGGATGCAGAGTTTTTTAAAGCATATTTATCAGATTATGAACTTTTTATTAAAGATGAGTTGGCATTTCTGGAGATGGCAGACTACCCGCCTTTTGTTTCACTGGCACGCATACTCATAGCCCATAAAGATGAGGCAAAAGCAGGAAAAATAACACTGGATACCGTCACAAAACTCAAAGCCTTTAAGGAGGTAGAGATCGTCGGGCATGGTAAAGCACCGGTGGAGCGAATAGCCAATAAGTTTAGATTTCAGATTTTATTAAGAGCCAAAAACAGAGTACCTTTGCTTAAAGCGTTGCATGCAGTGGATCGTCGTGAAATTGAGATAGATATGGATCCTGTTGAATTTTCGTAGTATCTACACCGACCAATATTATTATGATATAATCTCTTTATGAAATTTAAACTTAGTGTGCATGCTAAGGATGTCATGGAAAATAGAAATATCATTGCAGACTGGGTCTATAACATACTTGATAATCCATCTGTAGTTATTAAGATAAAAGAAGATGAAGTACATTTATATGGAATTATAGATGAATATAATGCTCGTTGTTTAAAAGTTGTAGTAAACCCTTTGAAAAGTTTGGTCATTACAACTTATTTTGATAGAAAGATGAAAAAGAAAGGTTGCAAATGACTATAAAATACGATAAAGAAACAGATTCACTTTATGTCGTACTTTCAGTAGATAAAGTAATAGAAAGTGAAGAAACATCAAAAGATGTCATTGTGGATTATAATGAAAAAAATGAAGTTGTGGCAATTGAAATTTTAAATGTTAAAGATAATAATCATACAATTGACCTTCCTATTGTCTTGAAAAGTGCATAAAAATAGAGGATACCTTGAAAGAAAGAATTAAAACCAAAAAAATCTATGTCGGCGATGTTGCCGTAGGTGGAGATGCGCCTATCTCTGTACAGTCTATGACCTATTCTGATACGCGAGACATCGTCTCAACCGTAGAGCAGATCAACCGTTTGCATTTTGCCGGTGCAGATATGGTACGTGTTGCCGTACCGGATATGGAAGATGCCTTGGCACTCAAAGCCATTAAAGAGCAAATCTCACTCCCACTCATCGCAGATATTCATTTTAACTATAAATTGGCACTGGAAGCGGCGAAGTGGGTGGATTGTATTCGTTTTAATCCTGGGAATATTGGTGAAAAAGGGCGCATCAAAGAGATAGTCAAAGCCTGCCAGGAGCGCAACCTTCCTATACGTGTAGGGGTCAATGCCGGGTCATTGGAAAAAGAGTTTGACCAGAAGTATGGTGCAACGGCAGAGGGTATGGTGGCGAGTGCAGAGTATAACATCAAGTTTTTGGAAGACTTAGGGTTTACAGACATTAAAGTCTCACTTAAAGCAAGTGATGTAGACAGAACAGTTGATGCTTACCGTATGCTGCGCCCTAAAAATGAATACCCTTTTCATTTGGGTGTGACTGAGGCCGGGACTATTTTCCATGCAACAGTGAAGTCTTCCATAGGACTGGGAGCATTGCTGCTTGACGGCATCGGTGATACGATGCGGGTCTCCATTACCGGTGAGCTGGAAGAGGAGATTAAAGTAGGCAAAGCCATACTCAAAGATTCAGGACGTGTGCAGGAAGGGCTGAACATTATCTCTTGTCCTACCTGCGGGCGCATAGAGGCTGACCTCGTTTCTGCTGTTACTGAAGTGGAGAAACGAACAGCACATATCAAAACCCCTATGGATGTCTCGGTCATGGGCTGTGTGGTCAATGCCATAGGTGAAGCCAAACATGCAGATGTTGCCATAGCCTACGGCAAAGGTACAGGGCTTATTATGGTAAAAGGCGAAGTGGTCGCCAAACTGCCTGAGGGTGAATTGGTTGACAGATTTGTGGAAGAAGTAGAGCGTTTTTCAGAGGAAAACAAATAATGGAAAATATGTACAATCTCAATATCGAAAGAGCAGTACTCTCTGCCATTATCTTTGATCCTGAGACGTATGAAGAGATCGCTTCCAAGCTTATGCCACATGACTTTTACCTGCCTTTTCATCAGCATGTATTTACTGCTATGGAGGAGTTGAGCCGTGAAGAAAAACCTATAGATGAGGAGTTCTTGCGTTCAAAACTCGTAAGCATGGGAAAATTTGATGAAGTTGCGATGCTTGACCTGCTCTCAGCCAACCCCATCTCAAATACATCGGCATACCTTGCAGAGATCAAGGCCAAGTCAAGCAAACGTGCCTTGGCAACACTGGCTACAGAGATCAAGAAAGTGACCATAGAAGATGATCTGCCCGCAGAAGAGGTGATGAATCTTGTAGAGAAAAAGCTTTATGAGATCACACAGAACAATACCAATGAGGATTTTAGAGGGTCCAAAGAGATCACGCTTGCGATGATGGATGAGATAGAGCGTCTTAAAGCCCTTGGAAACTCAAAACTCATAGGAACTGACACAGGCTTTAAGAACCTGAACGACAGAACTTCAGGCTTTGGTAAAGGGGATCTGGTCATCATAGCGGCAAGGCCGGCGATGGGGAAATGTCTTGGTAAGGGTACAAAGGTACTCATGCATGACGGCACCCTGAAAAACGTGGAAGATGTAGTGGTGGGTGACAGACTCATGGGGGATGATTCTACCCCTCGTAATGTACTCTCTCTTGCAAGAGGTCGTGAAGAAATGTACTGGGTGCGACAAAATAAAGGCATAGATTACAGAGTGAACAAATCGCATATACTTTCTCTAAAGCGTTCACGCAATGAGGGGCAACATAGGCATGGTGATGTACTTAATATAGAAGTGTCTGATTATGTTGAAAAAAGTGATAAATTCAAGTCTAACTATAAAGGCTATAAGGTTGCTGTAGAGTTTGATGAAAAACCTTTAGAGGTAGAACCTTATTTTTTAGGCTTATGGTTGGGAGACGGTAGAAGTTCTGATGTTCGTATAGCTACAGAAGATGATGAAGTGGTTACCTATCTGCAGGAGTATGCGTTTAGACTGGATAAAAAGTTGCATCGTTATGAGGTAGATGGAAAGTGTACGATGTTTGGGATCACAAACATTCAAAAAGAGGGAGCATTGCGAGATGTGAGTCATTCACTGCAAGGAAAGCTAAGAACACTGGGGTTGATAGACAATAAGCATATCCCTCAAGCATACCTGACAGGAAGTAAAGAACAAAGATTGGCACTATTGGCAGGCCTGATAGACAGCGACGGGTATTATGATGATAGATACCATGTCATGGAGATCGTTCAAAAAAGAAAAGAACTTGCCCGGCAGATTAAATTTTTAGCAGATTCTCTTGGATTTA
>JANTHR010000092.1 GCA_024762315.1 Sulfurovum sp. | reverse complement strand
ACTCCATCATCGAAGCGATCTTCCCGTCCTCTCCGTCTCTTCCGTGAATAAGATTGAGCGCTACATCAAAATCTACTTTTTTGCTTCCAAACATACTATCTGCAAAGAAGCCACCCTTTTTGAGTGTAAGTTGTTTTGACTTTTTATACTCCCCAGAAGAGAAGAGTTTGGAATTGATCGTTTTTGTATCTATAAGGTAAAATTCTCTATTACTGTCAACAAAAATATAGGTCAATGTACTTTTTTTAAGTACTTTTTTCATAGTGATCGCAGAGACAATACTGATCTCGTGTTCAAAGCTTGAGCCTCCAAAGAGGATTGCGATATTCATTTTATATCCTTTTGTTATTCTAAATGCCCTATTGCTCCACTCGTGGCAATGTTATTCTCCTTACTTTTCTAGAAAAGTAAACAAAAGTCGTCGTGGCTCTCGAATCGCTTCGTTTTCAAGGGCGTTCGCCACAACATTATTAAATATTTTTTACAACATTTTCGCAAATTCGCCAAAAATGTACGCTGATTCATGTGGTCCGGGGCTTGCTTCCGGGTGGTGCTGTACCGACATGGTCGGGGAATCATTATATTTGAGTCCTTCGATTGTATTGTCAAAAAGATTCACGTGTGTTACTGTTGCCACCTCGGTGATGTTATCAGGTACATTATAGTTATGGTTCTGTGCAGTGATCTCTACTGCTCCCGTGATCGTATTTTTTACCGGGTGATTACCGCCATGGTGACCGAATTTCAGTTTATACGTATCATAACCGTGAGAGATAGAAAGCAACTGATGACCTAAACAGATACCGAACAGCGGTACTTTGTGTGCGATCAGTTTTTTAATCTTCTCCTGTTCCTCTTTCAAGATAAGAGGATCACCGGGTCCGTTTGACAAGAATACACCATCTATCTCATTTGCTTCGATCTTTGCAATAATATCTTCCGCTGACATAGAGTTCGGTACTACGGTCACTTCCATCCCTGCATGTGTCAATTCATTTAAGATATTTCTTTTGATCCCAAAATCAAGTGCAATGATCTTCTTTGTCGTTTGAGGCTTTTCATAACTGAATGTTTTAGTGCTGTATCGTGCCTCGGTATGGACATAAGATTCTTTTGTACTTACCTGCTCAATATAGTTCACTTCTTCAATACGAGGAGAAGACTCCAATACTTTTTTAAGTTCTGCTTCATCATGTATTTCTGTGGAAGCTACCATCATCATGGCACCTTCCGATCTAAGCATCTTTGTTAAAAAACGCGTATCGATCTCAGTGATGCCCAGTACATTCTCTTTTTTAAGAAGCTCGGCCAAACTCTCTTCACAACGGAAGTTGGATGGTCTGGCCTGATAGGAGCGGACAATGATTCCCTTACAGTGAGCCCCTTTACTTTCCATATCTTGTGCATTGCACCCTACATTGCCTATCTCAGGCATCGTAAATGTCACGAATTGTCCTGCATATGAAGGATCGGTAACGATCTCCTGGTAGCCGGTAAGAGACGTATTAAACACGATCTCTCCTACCGATGTTCCCTCAGCCCCGAAACTTTTTGCTTCAAGCATCAATCCATTTTCAAAATAAAGCGAAACCTTAATCATTATATTATCCTTCTAACTTTTTCATTGCGACTTACTACCTAGCTGCTCCCTGCTACTTATCAAAGCATTCCTCTTTTGGCAAGCTCTTCTTGATACAATCTTTCATAAAGGAGTTCATAATCCTGTGAACCGGGTATGATCTCTCTTTCCATGTTTTTAATTTTATCATAAACAATATCATCTATCTCATCATAAGCATCTGCAAAGGCTTTAAATGCTTTAAAAATAACATTTTTCACCTGGTTCTCGTTGACCGTATACTCTGCAAGGTAATTTTCATAGAGTTCATCCAAGATAAGGTGTGCAAGATCATTATAACGGTCATCATAGTTCATGATGACTCCATATTCCGGCGCCATCTTCTTTTTGATCATAAAAAAAAGCTGTCTCTCGTCTGCATGCTGGAATTCTATTTCATCATAATTCTCATCGAGGATCTTTTTAACTTTTTCATCAAGTGCATGCTCTTTGGCAAGGTTTTCATCAATGATCTTTTTTGCAGCGGCAACTACTGCTTCTCTACCCTTTGGCAAAGTGACAAAAGGTGCATTGGCTAAGTCAATTCCTATCTTTGTCGCTACATATCCTGTCTGTTGTGGTTTTAATCTCATTGCTACCCCTTATATTATTAATTAGACCGTCAACTGGCGCGAGCCAAGCTTGGCTTACGCTAACACTGTGTCTTCCTCAGCGGAAGACTCATACACCAGTGCTATTTTATCGTATTATGGTATCTTCGCGTTCCGGACTTGTTGAGATTATTCCCATTTTTGTCCCTATCATCTCTTCAAGTGCCAAAATGTATGACTTCGCTGTCTCGGGAAGGCCGTCAAATTCTCTTACACCTTCTGTTTTATCCCAGCCCGGGAAACTTTTATAAACAGGTGTTGCATCTTCAAGATCATACGGTACATAGTTGATCTCTTTTCCTTCTACCTCATAGGCTACACATACTTTGACTTCATCAAAACCATCCAATACGTCAAGTTTCATAAGTGCCACCTGGTCAACCCCGTTCACACGTACTGCATGACGCATGGCAACAGCATCGAACCAGCCGCATCTTCTTGGACGTCCTGTCGTCGTACCGAACTCATGTCCGTTTTCGCGAAGTTTGTCACCCTGGGCTCCAAACTCTTCACTTGGGAAAGGCCCGTTCCCAACTCTGGTGCAGTATGCCTTGGCAATACCTGTCACTTTTCCAATATCTTTCGGATTGAGTCCAAGACCGGAACATGCACCTGCACTTACCGTTGTTGAAGAAGTTACATACGGATATGTTCCATGGTCTATGTCAAGCATCGTACCCTGCGCACCTTCGAGCAGTACTTTTTTACTGTCATCAAGTATTTCCCACATAAGTTGTGTGGTATCGGTAATGAATGGGGCAAGTACTTTTTTATACCCTTCCAATTCAGATAGTAATTCTTCTTCTTTGGGAGCTTCTACGCCCATTGCATCAAATACCGGCTTGTTCATCTCAAAAAATGCTACGATCTTTGCAGTCATTTTTTCCGGATGAAGCAGTTCCCCCAGCCTATGTCCTACACGTGCCACTTTATCACCGTAGGCAGGTCCGATCCCCTTACCTGTCGTACCAATGGCTTTGTCACCTTTCATACGCTCTCTTGCCTGATCGATCTGAGCATGGAAGGGAAGAAGAATATGTGCTTTGTCCGACAGAAAAAGTCTACCCTCGAGATTATCGAACTGCTCCATCTCTTTGATGAAATCTTTTGGAGAAAGTACTACACCGTTCCCTACAATATTTTTTGCTTTAGGGTTAAGTACACCGGAGGGAATAAGATGCAGTGCATACTTTTTGTCACCGATAACAATGGTATGCCCGGCATTGTGTCCGCCTGCAAAACGACATACGTAGTCATGTGTCTGCGCCATATGGTCAACGATCTTTCCTTTTCCCTCATCTCCCCACTGGAGACCTACGATCAAATCTGCTTTGCTCATCTACTTACCCTTGTTCATTTTACTTGTAATACACTCATCTGTATAGAGTGCAAATCCTGCTGCTTCCACACCGTCTATAGTATAGATGCCTCCCATTGCCAAAAGGCTATTATTTTCAAACATTCTGAATGTCAAAGAATCATAATAACGCATCTTTGCATAGAAAAGCGGTGAGATCACCATGTTGCTGTATGCGACACGTGAAACTGCTTCTTTGATCTTTTCAAGCTCTGCTTTAATGTCATCCGGAAAAATACTCAAATCAGCCAGATCATTCACGGAGTTCAACTTCACAAGTGCTTCTATCCAGGGAAGGTCTATCTCTATGATCTTTTCAACATGCATAGACTTTAACACTTCCAGCGAGACGCCATACTTCTCATTGAGAAGATGCGGGATACGGATATTGGCTATCTGCATCACAGGCTGAGTCCCTATTTCTTTTAAAAGCAGTGTTGTTGTTTTAACGATCTCTTCAAAACTTCCACCGATCACCTCAGCGCCTATCTGATACTGCTCTTTTGTCGGGAAGCTCACAGTAGGTTGAATATAGAACCACTTTTTTGACTCTGTAGAACGCCCCAGTCTTTTTGTAACAATACGTACCACATCCGCTGTAGAATCTGCGCGGAGTGTCACTTCATGGTTCTCCTCATCATTCAGTCTTATCAATGGTTTTTGATCATCAAAAGACTCATGCTGATGATAAGAGAAAAGCGGTGTGACTATCTCTTCAAAACCCAAATTCCCCAACATTTCAGCTGAGACGAATTCTATCTCTCTTTTGATTTTAGCAGATGCACCGAAATAGAGTTTTGACCCACTTGGGATCTCGTGTCCAAATATCATTACTTCTCTTCTTTTTTCAATATAGATTTAAAATACTCTTCATGAAAGACACGACTTGCCGTCCCGTCAAACTCCCTGCGTCCAAGCTTTGCCATGGCAAGCTCCACAGCATTGACTGCCGCTACCATCTCATATGGCTCTATAAGCCCCATCTGGTTAATACGGAAGATCTTTCCTTTAAGATGATCCTGCCCGCCTGCAACATTCACTCCGAAATCTGTTTTAAGCAATGTGCGGATCTCCGAAGCGTTCTCATCATCGATCGTGGTCATAGAACGTGCAGGCACATCAGGATAAGAGTGTAATCCAAGTGCTTCGAGTGCAAAACGTGTTGCCTTTGCGCGGCGTGCCGTATCGCAGAAAAGTTTTCCTATGCCGCCATTGGCTTCTATCTCTTGCAATACTGCACGAAGTCCGATAATAAGTGTCGTTGCCGCTGTATAAGCTGTAGTATTTTGCCTCTGCTTTTTGATCTCTGAAGCAAGGTTAAGATAATACCCCTTTCCTTCCCCTGTTTTTTCGATCGCTGCATTGCTTAGCCCCAGGATCGCAAGCCCCGGAGGCAACATCAGCGCTTTCTGGCTTCCCGCGATGAGACAATCGATATTTTCTACATCGATACGCTCTACACCCACAGCCGTGATCCCGTCTGCAATGATCATGATCTCCGGCTTGACCGCTTTGACCGCTGCTGCGATCTCTTCAACCGGATGGCGAAGGCCGCCTGCAGATTCGGAGATCTGAATTGCGATCGCATCTATAGACGGATTGGCTTTGACGGCTTCTAGCACTTCTTCTACAGAAGCCGGCGTATTCCACTCATGCTTGATCTCTATATTTTTCAATCCGCTTGCAAGGGCTATCTTTCCGAAACGCTCACCGAATTTTCCTGAGTTGACATTCAGCAGCGTGTCATGACAAAGATTCGTCACCGCTGCCTCCATCGCACCTGTTCCCGTAGATGCGAGCATGATCACCTCATCGGTAGCAAAAAGCTTAAACAAAAGCTCACGTGTTTCTTTGAAGATCGCTTCAAATTCCGGTGTTCTATGGTGTAATGTAGGTGTCGCCATAGCTAGCCTGACTGACTCCGGTACAGGCGTAGGTCCTGGGGTAAAAAGTAACATAAGTATCCTCGCAATCGCCATCATGACGACGGCGTAATTGGTGAAATTATATCGAAAAGGAGGTTAGAAGTTGTTTTTTTCATTAGAAGGTCATATTTCTTAACTGTTTGAGATAATGACAGTTTAAAAGAGATTTGTAAATTTGATGTCAATAAATTGTGAACAAATGTAAATGACAGAGAAATATTTTAGGGGAACATTTTATTGAAAAAGCCATCATAAAAGGGGTATAATGAAATAAAAGTACCTGAACAAAGGAAGAAATGATGAAAACCATAAAAAACAGACTTTTTGAAACAATAGAAAAGATCAATGACCGGGTCATAGAGATCCGTCATGATCTTCATGCACATCCTGAACTTTCCGGACACGAAGAGCATACGAAGTATCTGGTCAAAGGCATACTTGAAGCCAGCGGGTATACCGTGCGGGAGAGTGAAAAACATTTCGGGCTGATCGCTGACCTGCGGGTAGACGACAATGCCAGAACCGTTGCCATTCGTGCCGATATGGATGCCCTGCCCATCGAGGAACAGACAGGGAAACCCTACAGTTCCAGGGAAAAGGGGATCATGCATGCCTGCGGGCATGACAGCCATACGGCCAT
>JANTHR010000091.1 GCA_024762315.1 Sulfurovum sp. | reverse complement strand
CTAACCATGTCTCCTGCAAGCCTGACGATAATGCTACATCCGTCTCAATATCACCCGCCTCATACTCCAGCTCCCAGTCACCACCAAGACTTTCATGCCCCGTAAGGTCATCCGAAGCGGCGACATCTGCCCCGGTCAATTCGGCTAAGCTGTCGACAAGTGCTTCTCCCTCACTCGTAGAAGCCAGATCACATCCGTAAACCAGTATATCTGCAGATTCATCCAGTGCATCGGACCATGCACTGATGAGTTGGGCATTGGCCCCAATGGTGTCTGAGTCCAGGGTACTCTCCCCTATGTGGATCTCAGCAGCACTACCATGACTGATGATGTGCATCGCATCAAGACCTGTCTGGTTACTTAATGCATCGGTAATTTGAGACAGCCCGTCTTCATTGGCATTAAGAAGCAGCACGCTAAAGCGTGTGTCATCATCAGACTGGGCCAAAATATCATCGATGAGAAGCTGGTAGTCAGTTACGGCAGGGTCGATGATGATGAGTTCATGGCGAGTCTCGTTGCCTGACAGGATATCAGACGGTAGATCTTGCAGATCCATCTGTTCAAAATGCGCCTGGGCACTGTCCAGCAGCGTATGGCTGTCTGCAACCAAATCGTGTGTATCATCGGTGTGAACAAGGAGGTCCATGCCGGGCAGGTCGGCAGACATCATAAGACGCGGCTCAAGCATTTCTACCAGCGTAGTGTGATAAGATATTTTCTTGCCTGGGATTTTCTTTTTCATCGTACTGTCTGATCTCTGGTATCAGTGCTGGCGGAGATTCTGGTGATCTCAGGAACAACAAATTTTAAGGTGCAGCGTAAACCTGCAGGTATTTTGCCCTCCGGGTTAGGCAGGGTCAGTCTGACCCCAAACGTACCGCTTGCAGCATCCATAACATTGTCTACACGTGAAACAGTAGCATTCCACCCCTTCTCATCTTTTTCATCCGCATAGATCTTTGCCTTCATGCCCACTTCGATCGTGTCTCGTTGGTCAACAGGTACAATAACTTCCACATGAAGCGGATCAAGCTTTGCCAAACGAATGACGGCCTCATTGTTGATGTATTCTCCGATAGTCTTAAAACGTTCCATAATAATGCCTGAAAAGGGCGCACGTATTGTTTTGTACTCCAATTTCATTGTTGCACGTTTCAACTCGCTTTGGGCAAGTGTTTGTTTTTCTTTGGATTGTAGAAGTTTGATCTTTTCCAATTGTGTTTTGACTTTTGCCATATCAAGATCATGCAGCGACAACGCCTTGTTCCTGTAGGCCTTTTCTGCCCGTTTCTGCTCTCTTTGGGCATAAGCAAGATTGGCCTTGCACAACGCTATTTCTGACTGTATAGAGGCTTTTTCGGCTGCCAGCCTCACGGAAGCCTGCTCTACTCTATTATCAAGTACAGCAATCTCATCACCGCGTTTTACATAATCATTCTTATCTACATCGATACGGAATATTACACCCGGGACATTACTGCCCAGATCCGCCACCTTGCTTGGGACAATAACACCATCGAATTCTTTTGGGGCAATAGTCTCATTTCCCATGAGTAAGCAGGAAAATAGTACCAAAAGCGTCACGATAAATTTATGTATGGACTGTGACATATATAATCCTTTTTTCATAGCAATCATTTGTACATAATTAGTACTGTATTTTCCAATTATAGTCAAGAAATGTCAAAAAATGTCAAAATAGAGAAGCAGGATTCCGAGACTACTGCTCCTTGCCATAAAAATGTCTTAAAAAAAGTTGATTGAACATCAATGCCAATTGTTCCCCGACAGGCAGATATCCGTGCTCCAGACGTACATAAACACGGCTGCCCACCCGATCGAACTGCAGCGCTTTGGGAATACTTAAATCTATTAAAAATATCGGTTTTAGCAATTTGGTGCCGCTTTCATCATTGGGATCGACGGCAAGTGTGCCTCCTCCTGCTGTTCCCAGTGCCGGGCTCGGGATCTTGGTCGTTGCCTGGGGTGTTTCACGTATGATCCGCGTACGGAATGTATTTTCGGGCCTGCCGGCCAATTTGAACTCCGCAGAGCTTTTGTATGTTTCAAGCAGTCCGATGCGTGATTGGGGGACAACGGCTCTGATGATCAGGTTTTCAGCGTCTACAATGTGCCCCAGTATCTCACCCCGACGCACATAATGGCCTGAAATATCCCTCGCTTTTGTCAAAACGAACTTCCCCTCGGCATGGCTATACACAGTAAGCCTGTCTATCTGCTGGGCAACTTGGGCCAGTTCCGCTTTAACAGAGCGAAGATCATCCTTGATCATTCCTGCTTTTGCCCGGTTTTGACGCTGCTGGAACATCAACCGCGCATTCACTTCATTCAGCCTTGCCTTCAGCTCCTTGTGCCGTGCCATAAGCTCAGGGTCAACAAGCTGAAGAAGCGGTTGACCGGCCTTGACTCTGCTCTGGGGGGCGGCAAGGATCTTTTTGACAAATCCGGATGCGCCGGCCACGACCTGCCCCTCTCCGCCTGTCCATACCACACCCTGGGTATAGGTTGTAGTAGGTACGGGAATGAACAGCACAGCAACCAAGAGGAGAAAAAGTGCTCCTATTAAGCCAAAGCCCCTTAAGCGATTTGCTGTCGGTCCCCTGTTGGCTGCAAGAAAACGTATGCCTTTTACCAAAGGCACGATCAATTGCATAGTGACCACCCACACAGCCAGGGCTACACCCAAAACCAGAAAACTGTCTATCAGATAGCGTGCTATGCCCAACAATATGAGCAGCCGATACAAAGGTGAGGCAAATCCGTACAAAAGGAACCATTTCTCTTCACCCGGGGCTGTGACAGGGGAATGTGCCGAAGTAAGCCCCAAAATATATTTTTGTATGAGGTAATAGTAATAGCGTTTGGCCCGAGTTGCCAGGTTTGGTATTTCAAGCCAATCTTCAAATACAAAATAACCGTCATAACGCAGCAAAGGGTTTCCGTTGAACAATAAGGTGGAAAGCGTCGCAATGAGCATGACATTCAGTGCCGCCTGCCTGACCAGCCCCGGCTCTACACTCAGCCACACAAACAGTGCCAATGCTGCAAGAAACAACTCTGTGAAAATACCGGCTGCGCCCACAGCCATTCGGCGCCACTTGTTCCTGAATCCCCATGATGCGGTAGCATCCACATAGGGCACAGGCATAAAAACCAGCAGGTTTATGCCTACTTCATGCACCTCTCCTCCCCATGCTTTGACTGCCAGACCATGCCCCAGTTCGTGCATCGCCTTGACCATCGGATAGATCAGCCACAGTATGATCAGTTGCTGGGGAGAAAGTTCGATCACGGAAATATCGCTTATCAATGCCTGCATATTTGCCAATGCCAGAAAGAAAGCGAACAAAACCGTCACCAGCCAGAACCACAGTCCGGCATTGGAAAACAGTATCCGTGCCAAAGGAGCCAAACGTGTCAATAATCGATCCGGATCAAATAAAGGGACCTTGATCGACAGAGGATTCATGAGGGAATATTGACGTTTTTTGCGCTGTTGTGCTTTATATTTCCCAAACATATCTTTCACGTTTACAGGCAGGGCATCTCTGAGGACTTCGGCAGCATTAAGTTGTCCGATCAAACCGATGACCTCTTCTTCACTTAGCTGAAGTTCAGGGTCAGCCATATTGGCATACTCAAGGATCTCCTCGAGTGTCAACTCTCCGTTAAGGCGTCCCAGAATGGCATAAGCCCGCTCACTCAGGCGCAGGTACTGCCCGGAGGACTGATCGTGCAGCACATACCAGCGCTCACCGCGGTACACTTGCGGATAGAGCTGAACATGCCCTCTCAGTCTGGGTCGTAATTTGGCGATGTACTGCCATAAAGCTTTGGGATCTGCCTGCATTGCCATAACCTGCTACAATCCGATTGACCAGAACCACAATCGCAGTCGTTCAAAAAGCGAATGGGTCCATACCCAAAGGATGCTGTCCTCTCCGACTTTAATCTTCGCGATACCCTGCATCCCCGGTCTGAGCATCACATCTTTTACTTCCGGAATAACCGCTTCAACACGAAAATAATTGCCTCCCTGCCGGGCAGAAGCCACAGGCGTAATGCGAGAGACAGTCACAGGCAGAGGCTCATAAGGAAGTCCCACCAGACGCAGACTGCCTTTCTGTCCGATCTTGAGCTTCGAGATATCATGGTCATCCACACTTAAAACAATCCGATAATCACCCAATGGCGATATCTGAAAGAGTTGTTCTCCTTTTTCAACCGGTGCACCAATGGACTGACTCAGATCACCGGATACGACAATACCTGAAAAAGGTGCCTTCACCCGGCTTCGATCCAGTTTTCCCTTGAGTAGCTCCATTTGTGCATCCACCTGTGCTATTTGGGCCGACAATATGCTTGCTTTAGCCCTTTCTCTCAAGGCCAGTGCCTCTCTATATTCTTTTGTGATCTTATTATGTTCACTGAGAAGTTTTTCATATTCCAGTTTTAGATCATCATCATTGAAACGCACCAGGGTCTGGCCTGATGCCACCCTGTCTCCTGCCCGCACTTCTGCAGATTGGATAAAGCCGTCATAGGGTGCAACGATCACTTGCTCAATAGCACCTTCCAATGACGATTTTGCATAGGTATAGTATGTGGTTTTAAACAGTACTAAAAGGGTCAATACTGTGGCCAAACCCAACACAGAGACCTTCAGGGGCAGGTGCCCTGAACCAAATACAGGTTGTATTTTCTTCTTTATGCTCTGAAACAAGCGTTTGAAAAAAGAATGCTCGCTCCTAAGTTTCAATGTCAATACATGGCCAAGCAGTTCGGTCGCATGATAAAGCATTTGCACTTCTTCTTTCGAGAATGGTCTGCTTCTGGGGCGCATCAGCAACAAAGTGCCTACCTCCTCCTTCATGTTTGAAAAAGGGAATGTAAGGATACAGGCATCATCATTCGCGGCTGACAAAGCATGATGTTTATGCCTGACAAGAGAGACTGTTTCCTCTAGCTCCGGGTAGAGCATAAGCTGTCTCTGATCCATTGATTCTTCCATAGCCGCTTCTATTGCACGTACATGTGACGATCGTTTGTCAAAACGGAGCTGATTCGAGAGTGCCAGGAGATGAACCTGTAATCCTTTTACTGCTCCCAGTGCAACACGATCACATCCGAACCGCTCCACCAGCACGTTACAGATTTGATGCCCGACGAGTGCAGAAGGTGCATCCTGCAACGCCAGTTTTGTGATGTCCACAGCCAGAGGATCATTCTGATATTGCTCTTCCTTCACAGCTGCCAAAGTAGATTCAAGCCAGGTACAGCCCCACTGGAATAACTGAAAAACTGCTTTTTTCTGCTCTTGGGAACGTACAGACTGCAAAAACACCACTGCACCTACAACCTCATTATTATGCCGAAGCGGTAGCGCCGTCACATCGCATACCACTTCATCCGAATCTAAAGAGCAAGAGACCCTGGAAGCAACAGGGCTATGTGCAAAAACAACATCATTGGCAATCTCATACAGCTTGTCGCTCATGCTTTCAAACGTATTACCGGGCCAGGAAGCAAGCATATCCAAATCGGTATCAGAGGAGTCTCCCTTGACAAAAACCGCACCGATCTTCACATCGGAAATCATGTTGCATTGCCATACCAGCCATCTGGATGCCATCGGCGTAAATGATTGGAAAGTACCGGTATCTGCTATAGTTTCAGAAGCATCTTTATTCACACTGTTTCCTTCATTTTCTTGTTTGCTGCCCCTATTCCATCTCATAAAAAAACTCAAACAGTCTGTGCAGTTCCTCTAAAATAGAGCCATATAATGTATTTTTAAATCTCTCTTGGATACTCCAACGAAACATATCCTGTGAAAGTTATGTTCCATACGATTTTCACCATTATATATTAAAAATGTCAAAAAATATCAAAATAAATTTTATTTAGCAGGAAAGCAGAGGAAAAACAACAAAAACTTTTACATATTGAGCTCATGCAATACGCAAAAAATGCCTATATTTAAAAAGCTTTGAAAGTACCTGTACGTAGGTTTGGATGGCCGGGAGAGGGGGACTTGGTTGAATTTGTTTTGTCAAGTTTAATCATCTTTCTTCAAATCTCATCAAAGTACCTATATACAGTCATTCTTTATTGTTATGTATGTTATCATCTTTC
>JANTHR010000090.1 GCA_024762315.1 Sulfurovum sp. | reverse complement strand
TTGAGTTTGAGCGCCCCTTCAAGGGCAAGCGGGAAGAAAATATCTCTTCCAATGAAAAAGAAACCGTGTCCATGCAGATAACGTTTTGAAAGTCTACGGATTCTTTCATGTAATTTATCAGTAACGATCAATGCTTTTGGTGTATGCAGCATCGCATCGATCTCTGTTTTTATCATCTCTTTGGAAAGGGTATTCTTGTTTTGTCCTACATATAGAGCTAGCATCCAAAGTACCATACTCTGCGTAGCAAATGCTTTGGTACTGGCTACACCTTTTTCTATGCCGGCACGTGTAAGAATAGCTGCATCACTCTCCCTAACGATGGAAGAGTTGTCTACATTACAAATACTTAAAGTTTTCAATCCTGCAGCTTTTGCCATTTTAAGTGCTTCAAGTGTATCGGCGGTTTCTCCACTCTGAGAAATAGTGATAAAGAGTGTTTTGTCTGTCAAAAACGGTTCTTTGTAACGGAACTCAGATGCGATCTCAACATCACAACGCATTTTACCGATACGTTCAAAAAGGTAGCTACTTGCAAGGGCAGAATGATAACTTGTACCACATGCACAGATCTTGATCGCATAGATACCCTCAAAAAAGTCCTCAGGCAATTCTTCAAAATTGATGGAATCATCTAAAACACGGCCTATCATTGTCTCACCCATGACACGGCTTTGCTCATAGATTTCTTTCTCCATGAAAAACCTGTAACCGTCCTTTTGCGCAGAGATCTTGTCTGCAGTAAGCGGTTGTTTTATAAAACTTTTTTCACCATTTGCATCAAAAAGTTTGACTTCACCCTCTTTGGCATAGCCATATTCTCCGTCTTCGAGATAATAAACCTCGGTGGCTTTTCCTATGATTGCCGTATCAGAAGAGGCAAAATAGACATCCGTATCATTAAATCCAAGAAGCATAGGGGAGCCGTTCTTTGCAAAGAAGATCGTTTCCGGTGCTGCTTCGGTAATAAGAAGTGTAGCATAGGCACCCTCGAGTCTTTCTATGGTTTTTTCAAAAGCTTTGAAGGGGTCACCTTGTTCTTTATGATATTTTTCAAAAAGATGAACAATAGTCTCAGTATCTGTTTGGCTTAAAAAATGTATACCGTCTGCCTGTAATTCCTCTTTGAGTTCTTGATAATTCTCTATGATACCGTTGTGAACCACATAAGAGTAGGCACCTAAATGCGGGTGTGCATTAAGCTCTGTGGGTTTACCGTGTGTAGCCCAGCGGGTATGTCCGATGGAGATACCAAAGCCGTCTGAAGTAAATGACTTTGTTTTCTCGCGAAGATTTTCCAATTTTCCTATGGCTTTGTAGTTATTGAGCTTTTCACCTTCTATAACGGCAATACCGGCAGAGTCGTATCCTCTATATTCAAGTTCCTGAAGACCATCAAGCAGTATCTCTTTTTTCTCTTTTCTTCCTAAATATCCGACAATTCCACACATAATTACTTTTTCCTCGTAAGTTTATCTATTATTTTGTTCGTATTATGACAAAAGTTTCCATTCTTTTCGATGAGGAACATGTCTCTGACCCTCTTTTTTAGTGTATGTACTTTGGCTGTGACAATATCAATGCCCATTTCATCAAATATTTCTATAATATATGCCAGTAAACCCTTTTGGTCTTTACTTTTAAGGTGCATGACCGCATAGCCCTGTGAATGGTCACAATCTATATCTACTTCATCTTTTTCAATGTCAAGATCATAAGAAATTGTTTCCTTTCTTTCTTCAAATGACTGGTGAATAAAATTTTCTATCAATCCTATCTCTTCATCTGTTACTTTTTGTGCAAAGTCTATTTTAAAATATTTAAGCTCATTAAAAAGTTTACAAATATCCATATTGACGACATCCAGATTGCCTAGCTTGCCAAGAAAATAACCCAAATTAAAATCATTGGCACGAATGATCTCTATCGTAAGATAGGCCGCATTGCTTATGTGATATTCATAGGTTTTGGTCTCAAATGCTTTCTTCGAAATCTCCACGATACGTTTAGGTGTAAAGCGTAAAAAAAGTAGGTTTGAAGGAATTTGAAGTATCTTTTTCTGTTCACTTTTTTTAAATGACTTGAATTCGGGATATTTTTTTAGGCTATTCTCCTTTTTTGCACGTTTTGCTGCTTCATCAAGCATGGCTGTACGACCAAGGACTTCAACAGATTGCTTATAAAGTGTTTTGATAAGTTTGGCATTAAAAGAGTTATAGGTATCTTTACTGACTCCCCGCATATCTGCATAAGTAAGTATATAGATCATATCTAAAAGTTTTTTGCTGGGAAAATGCGAAGCAAAACTGAAAATAACTTTTTCATTGTAAAGATCTTCTCTTTGTGCAGTGTTACTCATAAGCGTATGATAAAGTATAAGTCTCTCTCCCATCTCAATCAGTTCATTTTTGATATGAAGTTTGCTTGCAAATACTTTAAACAAAGAAGCGCCTACCTGGTGATGGTCTCTTTTGCGGCCTTTGCCTGCATCATGCAGAAAAGTGACAAGTTTAAGCATAGCTTTCTCTTCATCACTCAAAGCATCAAACAGTTTTTGAATAAAGCTGTCTTGTATATGTTCTATATGATATATGCAGCGAAGAGAATGAATATCAACTGCATAGTGGTGGTATCCGTCAAACTGGGGAAGATCAACCACTTTTTTAATAGGAGGTATTGTATATTTTATAAGTCTTGTGTAGGAAAGTGTATTTAAAATAGAGTAGCTGTAACGTTGATGAAAAATAGTTGCTATTGTCTTGTAGAGTTCTTCATCCGGACGTTCTGGTTTATCTGATGTGATCAGTTTCTTAAGGAAGCTGGGATGTGCATGAAAAGGTTTGCTTGCATGTCTGCATAGCTGTTTTAGAAGCCCGTTGAAATCGTTCTCTTCAGGGTAAACAAAATTCTTTTCAGGATTTTCTGCAACATACGCTTTGGTCAGTTTGTCGAGCCATATACAGCTATAGAGTCTAATGACCTTAAGGGACTCTGTTACCTTTTTCGCAAATTTCATATGACCCTGTTTATTCTCTTCATATCCAAGCAGTCTGGCGATACCCGGTATGAGATCAAGGCGCAATTTATCTTCTTTTTTACACGTTGCAAGATGCAGGGCGGAACGTACACGAAAGAGAAACTCCAAAGCAATACGAAAAGAGCGATACTCTTTTTCATCTACTATTTGAGCAGGAAGATCTTTAATGCTATCTACATTATAAATTGCTTTTCCTATCCAAAAAACAAGATTGGCATCACGAAAACCGCCTACACCTTCTTTGATATTAGGTTCCATAGTAAGCGGGAATCTTCTGTGCTTTTTCTCCTGTTCTTCCAGTTTGAGCTGTATAAACCCTTTTAGGTCATCATGACGTATTTGGCTAATGGCATTTTGTGTATCTGTCCAAATAAAATGTGAACCTTCTATAAAACGGGATTCAATCAGGGCCGTTTTGATGGTAATGTCTGTTTTGGAAACTTCATACAATTCTTCAACAGTATGTACACGATGCCCAAGCTTTAATCCTGTATCCCAAAGAATGTAAAGCATTTTCTCTATCATTTCTTTGAGGTTGTATCCGGGAATCTCTTTGTACACTATCATAAGATCTATATCTGAGTAGACACAAAGCTGTTCTCGCCCATAACTACCCAGGGCAACGAGCCCGATAGGAATTGAATTTTTCATAGGGGTATAGTCTCCAAACATGGATCGCAGTGCAACTTTGTAAATGATCTTTAAAACGGTATCTATCTTTTTGGTATGTTTGACAAGGAAATCTTTGCCACCTGTAGTAGCGAAGGTCTCTTCAAGGGTGTCAAAGTAGAGTTTGATATCTTTTTTCAGTACTTTGGCTATTTCGAAATCCGCTGCATTTTCATAGAGTAATTCCTCTATTTTCGCTTTTACTTTATTCACTTAGTAACTCCTAAACAATTAGTGATATAATACCAAAAATAATGAATATGGATACGCATAGATGGATTTGATACAAAAAGTACGTAACAAAGAGCGGCTTACTCAAGAAGAGGGGGAAGCTCTTTATGATTTAGACTTGTATACGTTAGGTGAACTTGCAGATGAGATACGCCGAAAAAAGTATGGAAAGAAAAGTTATTTTAACATTAACCGTCATATCAATCCGACCAATGTTTGTGCTGATATCTGTAAATTCTGTGCCTATTCAGCAAGCAGAAAAAATCCAAACCAGTACACAATGAGTCATGATGAAATACTAAGTATTGTTGAAAACTCAGTTAAAAATGGTGCTAAAGAGATGCATATTGTCTCTGCGCATAATCCCAATGACGGGGTAGAGTGGTATATGGGTGCTTTTAGAAAGATCAAAGAGCAATTTCCGGACTTGCATGTCAAAGCGATGACAGCAGCAGAGATAGATTTTCTCACACGCCAATATGGACTCAGCTACGATGAGGTATTGGACATGATGATAGAAAATGGCGTAGATTCTATGCCTGGCGGCGGAGCAGAGATCTTTGACGAAGATGTACGTGAATACTTATGTAAGGGTAAAGTCACATCAGACCAATGGATAGAGATACACAAAAAGTGGCATGAAAGAGGCAAAGAGAGTAATGCAACAATGCTTTTTGGTCATGTAGAAACAAGAGCACACCGCATAGACCATATGATACGTTTGCGTAACCTGCAGGATCAAACAGGTGGATTTAATGCTTTTATTCCATTGGTCTATCAAAGAGATAATAATTTCTTGAAGGTAACAGAGTTCCCTTCAGGGCAAGAAATACTTAAAACCTATGCGATCTCGCGTATCATGCTGGATAACATTCCGCATATCAAAGCCTATTGGGTGACCGCTTCTATCAATCTGGCACTTATTGCACAAGAGTTTGGTGCAGATGATTTAGATGGTACCATCGAAAAAGAATCCATCCAATCTGCAGCAGGAGCAAAAAGTTCACATGGTATGGATCTGGATGATTTTGTAGCGATGATAAAAAATTCAGGTTTTGAGCCTATCGAGAGAGACAGCCTCTATAATGAGTTGAGAACGTATTGATGCAGCATCTCTATTATCCCTATGAAGATTTTTTGACAGATGCAAAACGATTAACCAAAAAGATCGATAGAAAATTTGATGCGATCATTGCGATTGCCAGGGGTGGTTTGAGTCTAGCCCAGTTCCTAGGTGAATATTACGGTTTACGAGCTGTCTATAGCATCAATACCATTGGGTATAATGATACAAAAAAACTTGAAACCGTTGAAATATTCAATATTCCTGAATTAAATGATGTGAAAAAAGTACTTATCGTAGATGATATAGTGGATTCAGGTGATACACTTATTGAAGTTTTAAAAATATTGAAAAAGGCATATCCGAATGTTACGTTCAAAACAGCATCACTTTTTTATAAGAAAAGTGCTAAAATAGCTCCAGATTGGTATGCAAAAGAAGCTAAAGAGTGGATAGACTTTTTTTGGACCGAAGATTTGAAGTAGGGGTCTGGCATCAGATGATTTGCGAAGTGAATCGTTAGTGTGCCTGACTCCCAAAGGAATGAAATGGTATTAATGATATACAATCATTAATCCTACCTATTTTCACTAATTGTCAATAACTCTAAATAGCCTTTAAAGCACGCTCTGCTCGCAATCTTAACAAATATAAATTTTTTCTTAAATGTCAATAAATAGCTTCTTGGGTTAGAAAAATATTAACCAATTTGCAGTGTTGTATATTTGATCGTAAATATTAATACATCCCTTGACATCGACTAATGACTAGTATTCCAATTCAATGATGAAATTAAAATAAATATCTATGTTCTATTCTAAAACACCTAAAAACTATCATAAATTACCATGAAATGCAGATAATTCTTAAATTGTCTGATATATCTACCTATTATATGATATAATAGTCTAATCAAATTAATAAAAGAGCCGTCATGGATAAGAAAGAGATTTTAGCTATTTTGGAAGATTGGAACTTTTGGTCTAAGCCCTTTAGAGAAAGTTTTGTACGTAAAATATATGAAGCAGAAGTAGTGGGCAAAGCCAGTACAAATGAAATTATTTTTCTTAAAGGTGTACGACGTAGTGGAAAATCCACAATCTTATTGAATCATATTAAAAACCTTATCAAAGAAGGTACACCCAAAGAGAATATTTTATTTGTAAACTTGGAAGATCCACGTTTTGCATCTTCTTTGTCCTTGGAACTTCTTGAGGAGATAAAACAGGCATATCTGTATT
>JANTHR010000089.1 GCA_024762315.1 Sulfurovum sp. | reverse complement strand
TTTTAAATGCTCTTTCTATTTTTTCCTGTGCTGCTGTCTGTGTGAGTCCTGCTATATGTACACTCTTGACGAGCGGCAGTCTGATGAACCCCCTTGAATCAACAAGTACCCCTCGGGTATCCTGCTTCTGACTTTGTACACTTGAGGTACCGAGTTCAGGATGGTTGTACATGGTAATAGAGATCCTGTCATGTGGTTGGATCCTGTATTCATATCGGACATTGTGCAGCCTGGTTATACTTTTGTTGGCATCAGGACTAGTTACCTTCGCCTTATTAAATAAGATATAATTTTCTTTTGAGCTACATCCTGCCATGGCAAGAGCCAACATTAGATACATTACGATACGCTTCATTACATTTCCCCTAGATTTTATATTTGCAAGTATTATATCAGAGGTATGATAAAAACATACCTTAAAAAACATTTTTTAAATCAAATTTTATATATTTTGTGGTCTAAATATACGATCATCTTTTAAACTGATACATTATGATAGAAGCAGCCACGGCAACATTAAAACTTTTAATGCCTTCCAGCATCTCTATGGTAACTACTTCATCACAAAGATCCAGAATATCTTGAGAGATACCCAGTCCTTCATGTCCCATGAGTAATACCCATTTATCAGTTACTTTTATGGAGCCCAGGGGCGTAGAGTCCGGGGTGACCTCTGCAGCGTAGATACGGTATCCGTATTTTTTTAGTTTTTTGATCGTCTCGAATATATCATCATAAAGATGGGTTTTTAACATACTTATGTGACCCATGGAAACTCTTAGTGCCCGTCTGGAGTAGGGATGCGGTCCTTTTTTTGGCAGAAGGTAAGAGTCTACACCCAGTGCAGCGGCTGAACGGGCAATAGATCCTATGTTTTGGGTTGAACTGATCTCATCTAGCATAATGATAGTGTCGCCCAATTCATTTAATGGGACCGGTTCAGGCCGTGTGCCGTGCATCATGACATTGTGGTGAATCTTATGTCCTACGATCTCCTGCATAAGTGTTTTGCTTGCTACAAAAAGTTGAGGAATGTTCTTCTCTTTTATGAGATGTTCATGCATAGCATAGTACTCTGGTGTTGCCAGCATGCTTCGCACCTTAATATCTGTTTTTAAAAGCAGGTTGACCACTTTAGGACTGTCTGCAACAAAACTTTGGTCAGCAGTGAAAAAATGGTCTCTTAACTGATGGTATATTTTTAATTCGGGGATGTTTATATCATTAATAGGTATATAGTTCATAACGTATTGTACTGAAATACATGATTTATTTACTTCTTTTTGTTACAATGTAAAAAATTTAAACAGGATAGTTGAATATGAAAAAAATTATATTGGGAGTATTGCTTTTGGGAAACTTGCTTTTTGCGGAATTACAAAATGTATGGGTCACTCCGAAGTTTCTGGAAAAAAATATCAAGATCATCGATATCCGTACACCGGGTGAGTGGAGAGAAACAGGGATTGTCAAAGGTGCCTATCCGATCATGTTCTTTAACGAGCAGGGTAAATTCAATGTACAAAAATTTTTGGAAGAACTTAATAAAGTAGTAAAGAAAGATGAGCCATTCGCACTCATCTGCCGTACCGGAAGCAGAACGACAGAAGTATCGAAATTCCTCTCATCCCAACTCGGATATAAGGTGATCAACCTTAAGGGCGGCATGACGAAGTTGATGCATGAAGGTTATAAGCCGGTACGCTACATTCCATAATATATCCAGAACTTTCTCTGTTTTATTTTAAACTTGATTGACATAGACTAAACTTTTTTGATATAATTTGACCAATATTTAAGAAAACAATTTTAGGAAGAGATATGTCAAAAAGTTTATATGAAACACTTGGGGTTAGTGAAAATGCTAGTGCCGATGAGATCAAAAAAGCTTATAGGAAGCTAGCACGTAAATATCATCCAGATATCAACAAAGATGAAAGTGCTGTAGAAAAATTTAAAGAGATCAATGCTGCATATGAAGTATTGAGTGATGCAGAAAAGAAACAGCAGTATGATCAGTATGGTGATCAAATGTTCGGCGGACAGAATTTCCATGACTTTGCACAAGGTCAAGGTGCGGGTGTTGATCTGGATGAGATCCTCAGACAGATGTTCGGTGCTGGAGCCAGTGGAGGATTCGGTGGATTTAGCAGTGGTTCACAGGGTGGATTCGGAGGCTTTGGAGGCTTCGGTGCTGGACCTGACCTGGATGTACAGGCACGCATTGTCATACCGTTCATGGTGGCTGTGAACGGAGGCAAACACAATATTTCGGCAAATGGCCAAAATTTTGATATTAAAATACCTGCAGGCATAAAAAGCGGTGAGACTTTGCGTGTGCGAGGAAAAGGTAAACAATATCAAGGTCATGCCGGGGATCTTCTTATAAAAGTTGAAGTGGCTCCTTCTGATGAATATGAAAGAAAAGGAAACAACCTGTATAAGACGTTTGATGTACCACTTAAAGAGGCACTTTTTGGCGGAAAAGTTCGAGTGCAGACACCGGAAAAAGAAGTTTCTTTAAAGGTACCGAAAAATACGAAAAATGGTCAAAAATTCAGACTCAAAGGTAAAGGTGTCCCGGATAGAAAAACAGCAATGAGAGGGGATCTGTATCTGATTGCCAATGTAGTACTTCCTGATGTGGATGCACTTGATCCTGACCTTAAAAAAGCACTTGAAGAAAAACTGTAAAAGGAGTAAATGATGCATAGTTATGATGAACCGGTTTATCTTATTTCTGTTGTGGCTACGATGTTGGATATTCATCCCCAAACACTGAGACAGTATGAGAGAGAAGGGCTTGTTGAACCTTCACGTACACAAGGTCGTATGCGCCTTTACTCGCAACGCGATATTGACAGGATGAAGCTTATTTTGCGTTTGACCCGTCAGATGGGTGTAAATCTTGCCGGTGTGGACATTGTACTCCAGCTTAAAGAGCAGATAGATGAAATGCAGGCAGAGATCGATCAGTTACGAGATGAACTCAGCAGAGTCAACCGTAACGGTTCCGTACATGTAAGTAAAGCACTGGTGACTAAAAGTAATTGTGATATTATCATTTTTGAAGAGTAGACCCAATCAATGGGAAACACAGTGATTACCTCGTGATCCCCATCGTACGATCGTCCCTTTTTTATTGGTTTCCAAGAAAAGTTTACAACTCTCCTGTACAATGTCATTTCCATATCCATAAATACCGTAATAGTCACCATAGTATCCATAACCGAACATTGGCATAGACGGGATGGAATAGAGACGAGATCTCTCATAGACATAGACTTTATTTTTATTTGGCAGGATATAGGTGCTGTCCGGATAACCTATTTGAGAAATAAGATGACTAATATTCTGACCAACCCATGAATTGTATTTTTTTACAAAGTTTGTATGCGTAGCACATCCTTCCATAAAAAACAAACTACTGCTTAGAAGTGTTATTTTCAATAATTTATACATGATTTTATCCTTATATAGACTTCTTCTTTTACATTATACATTTTTAGTGTAGAAAATGTGAAGAATGGGCTATGGATTGAGTTGTGTTTTTGAATAGAGTATGATCTGAGGTATACCTTTGTAACTGCTTATCTCTCCATGTACGCATAGCTTCTGGTTCCTATAGCGTACTTCAGGTTTTTTGAACTGCTCTTGATCTTCACCCCAAATAAGTACAGTAAAAATATGCTCAGGATAGGCAACATCGAGGTTAAGAAATGTTGGTTCACCCTTACTTGACTTTGCATAATGCGAACTTGCCACTATACCGCAAACAGTAGCCTCTTCTCCTATATGCTTTCCTGCTTCCTGTGCAGAATATTCAGAAGAGAAGAGTGATAAAGTACTGAATAAAATAGAAAAAATGAGTTTATACATAGGTAATCCTTATGTGGGTATTATAGAGGATTTTTATTAAATAATGGGAATCAATAAATGTTAGTGTGTTAAGGGGGATGTTAAAGATAGGGGGTATTTAAAGTTTGATAAAGCAGCTTCACAAGGTCATAATAAGGCTAAGGAACAAGATGATAGCCTTGCTAGCAATAAAAATAGTCTACAGTAGATAAGAAGCTATATGAAAACTTTCATTTGCTAAAATTGTTGGTATTGTAATGACTATTTAATGTGTTAAATTTTGAGTGAGGAGGATAATATTTTGATAAAAAAGAATAAAACATTGACCTTTTATAAATATATTCTTACTCTTATACTGTTTTTGAATGTTGTTGAAGCAGCGGAGCCTAAAGAAAATGAATCTCTCATACTTCCTATGCCAAATGGACTCAGTATGGAATTTATGCCCGTTTGTGTCAATACTGACAGTGGATTGTTTGACTGGAAAAAGATCAAATTGGGTGACCCTTCCGGTGGATTTAAAGAGTATCCAACAACAATGGCGCTTGGAGGGTCTTTTCCCATAGAAAAAGATGGACAGAAACAATGGTGTTACTATATGGGAAAATATGAGCTTAGCAGAAAACAGTATGCATCGCTGATGACCCTTAAAAAACCATTGGTACAAAGTGAAAAAGTGTACCCCGAGACCGATGTTTCATGGTTTGATGCTTTGGAATTTGCCAACAAATACAATCAATGGCTTTTTGCTCATGCAAAAGACAAGTTGCCAAAGTTTGATACATCATACGGTTTTGTACGGCTCCCGACAGAGGCAGAATGGGAATTTGCTGCCAGAGGTGGTTCTGCTGTAACTGCTGATGTCTTTGATCAGAAAACGCCTTATGATAGTAGTGAAATCCAGAAATATGAGTGGTTTGGAGGCGCAACTTCATCCCATTATAAATTACAGCCGGTGGGAGTCCTTAAGCCAAATCCCCTGGGACTTCACGATATGCTTGGTAATGCAGATGAGATGACCATGTCACTTTTCAGTGTTGAGTATTATCAAGGGAGAACAGGCGGGTTTGTTATTAAAGGCAATAATTACATGACGGCAAAAAATAAATTGCGCTCATCTTTTCGTACAGAACAGCCTTTTTACCGGTCTGATAAAAATGGGATATTTAAACCGCACACAAAAAAAACACTTGGATTCCGCCTGGTGATTTCTGCTTTGGTCTTCCCCAGCCGTAAGATCCAAAAAGAGATGTCTGATGAATGGGAAGGATATCGTAGTAAATTAGGTGCTAATATGCCGGCAGCTCTTTCTACAAGTGCAACAAGTGTTCAGGTAACAGCAGGAAGCGAGGATGCCTTTTCCTATCTTGACCGGCTTAAAAACAGATTGAAGCAAAGAGGTATTGATGACAATGAGATTGAAAACAGTTTAGGGCATCTTGACAGTGCTATTCGTGATATTGCAACTATCCGGCTCAAAGCAGAAGAAGACTCTGCATATCTCTGGATAAAAGTTGCAGATGAACAGGCACTTTTTATTAGAAGAGAGACTAAGAAATTACCTCTTTTAGTGTCACTCATTGAAATGCAGAAAAGAGTAAAGAATATGGAAAAACTTGCTAAATATCAAGCTAGGAAACAAGAGCACATGACCAGTATAAAGAATGCACTTTCAAGCTACAGTGATTCAATTAGACAGATCAATACACTTTCTTCGGAATCTGTTAAAAAAGCTTTTCCTAAATATTTAAATTTTCTTTTACAGCATAACAATGCAGAGCAGGTACAGTTGCTTAACCGGATACGAAAGCATTTTGACGAATATCAGAAAAACAAACGTGTAAATTTAAAAAAGTGGGAAAAAGATCTTTTGTTCCGATAGGTTAGGGTATATAAGTTACCTTTAAAAGAAATATTAGGTAAGGTACTCTATAATTAAATAGTGGTAACTTATAAAATCTATAGGTTTAAGTTTTTCAAACCTCTGTTTTTATGCTGTATCGATCAAATCAATTTAAAAGGGGGCAGGAATGAAACGAATTGTTATATTTTCGATTTCCGTAGCGTTAGTTATGGGGATAACCGGATGTGGCGGACCGAATATGAGTGATTCCCAGCGTACAAAAATGGAAGGTACCGGAGTAGGAATATTGGGGGGTGCATTGCTTGGCTCGGCAATTGATGGTAAACGTGGTGCAGCCTGGGGGGCTGTATTAGGCGGTGCTGCTGGTTATGCCTATGGTTCCCATGTAGCAAATGAAAAAGCAAAATATGCACGTAAAGAGGATTGGCTCAATGCATGTATTGCAAGTGCAAAAAAAGTAAACAGGCATACACGTGCCTATAATGCCAAGCTTTCAAGAAAAATCGCCGATACGAGGAAGATGGTACGTCTTTACAAACAGAATAAGATCTCAAAATCACAATTACGTGCACAA
>JANTHR010000088.1 GCA_024762315.1 Sulfurovum sp. | reverse complement strand
TGTGGTAACCATATTATAGTTAAAAGTGCCTATTTGTGGGGTTTCGTAGATGTGTTTCAGTTAAATATTTAGCTGTAATTTATGTGCGAAAGTTGAGATATTAAATTTCATCAAAAATACATTTTTAGATTTTTGATATATTTCCAGTCATAGGAGTCTTGTGACAACGACAACTTTTGCTCCTCTTCAGCATACGAGGTGACAATGACAATTTACCTCGTTTCATCATAATTTCTCTACCTCCAATAAAGCTGGGAATAGATTTTATGCAGACAGAACTGGACAAAGAAAAACGTTCCCTCATGGCAAGCTGGAAACGCCGCTAAAAGCTTATAGACGGTGTGTTGAAGAAGACGACTGAGATGTATGGATCACTACAAGGCATCTCCCCGGAGGCAATGCCCTGCCAAAGATCGATGTGCTGGCGTTACTGGAGGAGTAAGAGGAGTTGATATATTGGGCGTTATACCCAGTATGCTTCATCTTATGATATTAAGGGGCAGTTTGTTGTACTGAAACGTGCTTCAAATGCACTCACATTCAGTGCGGGAGCACAGTAATAGCCCTGGTACTGGTCACAGCCTTTCTCTCTTAAGTATCTATATTGTGCTTCCGTTTCAACTCCTTCTGCAACCAGAGTCATTTGGATCTCTTTTGCAATATTGATAATCATCTTGACAAAGGACTCTCCTTGTTCCTGATCGATACTTTGAATGAAGCTTTTATCTATTTTGAGTGTATTGAAAGGGACAGTTTTGAGGTAGGAGAGTGAAGAGTACCCAGTACCAAAATCATCTAAAGATATGGTGACACCCAACTCTTGTATCTTGCGAATAGTGTCTATTATCTTTTCAAAATCATTGATGAGGATCGACTCTGTCAATTCAATATCAAGACGTGTTGGGTCGATCTCTTTTACCGCTTCACGGAGCTTATTGAAAAAAGAAGGATTATTTATCTGAATACCGGATATATTGATCGATATTTTGAGATCCTTCATGTCCGTATTTTCCCATTTTTTCAGTTGTGCTACTGCTTCATCGATTACCCAGTTGCCAAGTATCTCTATAAAGCCATTCTGCTCTGCTACAGGGATGAAATGATCCGGCGTGATCAGTCCTTGTACAGGATCATTGAGACGGATAAGTGCCTCACACCCGGTAATATGATTGGTTTTCATATCGACTTTGGGCTGATAGTATAACTCGAAATTACCTTTTTCATAAGCATTTCTCATAAGCTTCTGCATAAATGTTTTTTGTTGGATAGTTTCATGGAGGCTTTTAGTAAAGAAATGAAAAGTGTTTTTTCCAGTCTCTTTTGCCTGATACATGGCTATGTCGGCATTTTTAAGCAGTGTGCTGACGTCCTTTCCATCCTTTGGATAGATCGTCACACCGATACTGCATGTAATGTAGTGATTTGCATTGTCTAGTTCTATTGGTGTGCTTACCTTGGTTTGTATATTTTGAATAACATCGAGGATCTCTTCATCTTTTTTGATATCGGGCAGGATGATAACAAATTCGTCTCCTCCCAGTCTAGCTGTAATATCTTGATCTCTAATCGCTGCCAGAATTCTACTGGAAACCTCTATGAGTATTTTGTCCCCAAATTCATGTCCATGAATATCGTTGATACTTTTGAAGTTGTCAAGATCCAGAAAGAGAAGGGCAAATTTAGAACCCGAGTTTTTGTAGGTTGAGATAAGCGAGTTTCCCTTTTCAATAAGGCTTAGCCTGTTGGATAGGCCACTGAGAGGATCTTTGGTCGAAAGGTCGAAGAGCTCTTTCTGTTCCTTTTTGAGACGTTTGAATGTCAGAGCGAGCGAATAGCGTATACTCTCAAATTCTGTAATGAGAAACTCATCTGGCATTCTGTCTGCATAGTAGGAAAAGTGTCTAAGTTTTTCGAGCGGCTTGATGATTATATGAAAAACGAGGATCCAAAGTGCTGCCAGCATCACAATATAGAGAGGAATGGCAAAATAGAAGTACTGATTGATCCGCTCGCTTATAAGGGCATGAATATAATCCATGTCGAGAGAAATATAAGCACGCAGAGAGTAAGGGGTCAACCCGTTATACTGTACTACGTCAAAGAAGTAACAACGCTGTTGCTCAATAGGGAGTTCTGAAAGTTTCGAGATCGGTGCACACTTGTTATTTCCTTCTGAAAGGATATGTAATCTGTTGGATGAGTATATCTGTTTACCCTCTCTTGAGAAGATATAAATATTTTTTATCAGTGGGTTGGTATGTGCTTTGTTGTCCAGAAAGGAGATCAGCTCATTGACATTGCCATTTTTGAGGTTCTTGTCAAGAAAATGTTTGAGGTTGAGTGTGTTGGCTTTGATATTATCTTTAAACAGTATTTCTGTGTTGTGTCTTGATTCTGTGATCATGAGATAGAAAAGTGCGGTACCGCTCGCAAAAATAAGAAGCAGTGTAGCGAGTGCAAATGATTTGATGGAAATATGTCTCATGGCAGGATGTACTCTTTGTTGTAACCCAACGGTTCTATACATTTAAGCAGATCTTTGTCAGGGTGATTGATCCATTTGATGCCTTTAAAGGCATCGAGGTAATCCTGAGAGTTGATATCTCCAAGATAACCGGAAACCAGATCGTAGGAACCCTTTTTGTCTGCTTCTATCTCCTTGATTGATCGGTCGATGACCTTTTTGAGTGCCATGAGGCGGGTTTTGTCTCTTTGCAGTAGCGTCTTGCGTGTACAGAGTGCATCGATCACCACCAGTTCATGGGTGTTGCGTGTTGAGCTGAGCAGAGAGAAGCCTGCTTTGCGGAGTTTGACATCATAGGGGGCATAAGTGACGATGAGCATTGCTTTTTTCTGCTCCGGTGCGAGTGAAGCGATCTGTGCCTGGTCTTTGTTGATAAAGTTAAACCTGCTGATATTGAGATCATACTGGCGTATGAAGTCCTGCAGCATATCGGCGTTGATTGAATCGATCTCCAGGTAGGCGTCTATCTTCTTGGCTTTTTTGATCGTATCCAGAGAGCGGTTGGAGAGAATCATATCTCCGCCGTTTGACCGGTCAAGGAGGATGAAGGGAACGGTGTCAGGGATACTCTTTTTAATCTGTTTGTACTCATGCTGGGTGGCGGAGACGATATCGGCATTGCCGATGAGATAGATATCTGCCGCTTCAGCGAGTGAGACATTAACAATTAACTCAATATTGAGCGGTTTGAGATATCCTTTGGCTTTTGCATAGTAGAGCGGTGCATAGCCTATCCATGAGTTGGTCGATATCTTCAGTGTTTTGCTATAGATGCTTTCATCACGGTCCGAGGTACACCCTGACAGCAAAAGTATGAACAATAGCAGTACTTTGGTGAACAATACTCTTTTCCCCATCATAATTCACTCTCCCTTACACATATAAGTATTCTAACGAAAAAATATGCAAAATTTTATTAAAAGCTTTGAAAGACTGTAAATTTAAAATTTTATAAGAACAGCATCATTTTTTTAGTGTTATAATATTTGGAATTGAAGGAATTCTTTGGGGTTTATAGAGGGTTCAATATATTAAAACAAAATCTAAAAAAAGGCTTTGCTGGCTCCAAAGCCTAATAAAAAATTAGGAGGTTCGAAATGAGGATTATAACTTTGATTCTTTTATTGGTTTCTTCTTTGGTTGCGTCTGATTTAATTACGGGACAAAGTATTAAATTTCAAAGAGGCGATAAGGTTCTTTATCAAAATGACTATGGCAAATGTCCGGTAGGTGAGCTTCCCAGCGACTTTGGTAAAATTGTCGGTGGCTTTGAATGTGTAAAGTTTGACAATCATATGTTCGTAGCAAAAACTGCAGGGGATCATTCTTATTTAATCAAAAATATTAAATTAGAAGGTGACTTTGCAATAGAGTTTGATGCTTTAATCCATAGTGAAGATAATTTTTTTGTAAAATTAGTTCATAAAGATAAGAATGAATATAAAGAATTGCAGACAAAACCTTATTCAATTCATGTTGGTCCCTATTCAAGCTTTTATCAGATAGATGTTGACGGCTATGGCATACTTAAAAAAGGTCATTTCAAAAAGAACCAAATCTTTCATATTGCTATGCAGGTCAGAAGAGGACTTTTTAGAGTCTATTTAAATGGTAAAAGACTTTTAAGTGTACCATTTAACAATAAAGGGTCAATAGATGGAGTTAAATTTCACTATTGGCGAAGTGGCAAAGCTTATGGAGTTTTATTCAGTAATGTGGTCATTAGCTCGTATTCTAAAAAAGAAGAGGTGCCTAAACCGGAATCTTTCGGGATTAATGTCAAAGAAGACAGCACAAGTTTTAATTTATCTATTCCAGAGAAAGTGCTATTTGATTTTAATAAATTTTTCTTAAAAGCTGAGGCAAAAAAGGCGCTTGATAGCGTTGCCTATTTTATAAATCATAACAGTGTAAAGAAGATTAAAATTTTTGGCTATACCGATAATATCGGAAGCAAAGATTATAACTTAAAGCTATCTATTAAAAGAGCCATGAGTGTAGCAAACTACTTAGTTGATTGCAAAAAAATCAATAAAGCTAAAATAGAAGTAAAAGGCTTAGGCGAAAGGAATCCAATAGTACCAAACAATAGTGATGAACATAGAGCCAAAAACAGAAGAGTAGAGATTAAATTGTTAAAAGTATAAGAACCCCATAAATCCCCGAATTTAAATAAGGGGTGTATTTGGGACAATAAACTACTGAATTTACCATACTATCAATTAGAAGTAGGAATGAAAGTCTTTACACAGTTTATCATCTACCTGGGCTCCAGGACATCCCCAATCATATTTGTTGTAAGTTCCGGGACGGTAGCTGCGCATACTTTCATAGGCTATCCATTCTTCATCTGTTTGTACATCAAGGGGCACGGGTTTTCCGTCATTGTCACGATATACCGGCTTGTAGGTCTGTCTCTTACTGAGATCGAAGTGTAATGCAGGTTCTTCTGTATCGGGGATATCGTCTTTATCTCTGTCTTCAGAAGCGATCTGGGCTTTTGACTTTCCTCTCTGCCACCTCATCTCATCCAGGTAGTGTTGATACTCATGGATCAAGGAAACAGCATAGGTATCAATATATTCTGTCGTTTGCCATCCCAATAATGGATGTTGTTTGGTTCTATCGAGTATTGGATATGTCGTTTGCATTTTACCTTTAAACTTTGCACGTGAAAGATCGCATAAGTAAAATACCTTATTGAAACTTCCGGTTCCATAACAGGCAACAACATCCTCATTATTGCAATTACAGGCAGTTCGTCCACCGTAAAGCAGACGTACGTTATCTCCATGTGGTTTTGCCGCAGGTGTCTGTTTCCAGTAGTAGAACCAATTAGGCATGTTCTTTTCCTGACTGTTTCGAGAGGGGTGGTTGTATGCAAACGCAAGATAGAAAAGCTTGATTATACTTTCTGCATTTCCTGTACATTGAGCATCAGCTGAACGGTATTTGACTGTTATATGATGTTTTCCAAACTGGCTGTTGTGTTCAGGGAGGCCTTTAAAGTGAAATACGACCTGTTTACCACCATTTCCGATAATTTCCACTTCGGTGGACTCTATGGTGTCAATGCTCCAGGTGTAAGTACCTTCAGGAAGAGGTTTGGAACTCTTTATTCTGGCTGTAATGGCAGCTACGGCTGGGTCATCAGGACTGAAAATAACATTATTGTCATTATCATTGTCTGGAAAGACAATCTTGATATTACTCTCAATACCTCTACTCTTTCTGCGAGTTATAAAGCCGGTAAGATTAGTTGATGGGAAAGCAGACTGTTTAAACTTGTATCCCCGTTTCTTAAGCTGTTCAGGCTGAAAGAACTGCAAGCTTACCAGATTGTCATATATTTCCCCAAACCAGAGGTTTGTTTTTTCCCAACCAATACGGTTGTTTTTAATATCAAGATAAAGATGTGAGCTTGTCAGGGTCTGAGTCATGTCACTCCCATGCATACTCATATGAAATCTTCCATGCATACCACCACTCCTTGGTACCGTAAAATCATAGTCCTGTTCCATATTCACAGCAGCAGGCATAGGCATAGTCGTACGTATGATCCACTTGCTGATCTTCCATCTACCGTCTATGCCACCACTTTTATGCACCTTCTCGAGTTCCATATGTTCACTCCACTGTATGGTGTATCCGTGGGTAGTATGGTGCATTTGTCCATTCAATACAATTGTATAGGGTTGTCCGCATCGTACCTCTGCGCTGAATGCAAAAACAGTTGATAATAGCAGTAATATCAAGTAATAAGCTAATTTCATTTTCAGTTCCTTAGTTGAATCAAGCAATATAATCCCATAGAATGAAGTATCAAAATAATATTAGCATATGAATATAAAATAAAAAATATAATTCATGATAGTGTAAAATAAAGTTCGCAATTTTCATTTACGATACTCTTTCAAAAGAAAGAAACGGAGCGTAAAATGAGAATTAATGAACGAGAACTGTTTA
>JANTHR010000087.1 GCA_024762315.1 Sulfurovum sp. | reverse complement strand
GCAATCCAGGCAATCCAGGCAATCCAGGCAATCCAGGCAATCCAGGCAATCCAGGCAATCCAGGCAATCCAGGCAATCCAGGCAATCCAGGCAATCCGAAAACTTAAATTCTTTTTAAATTGACACTTTCAAACTATTTTCCATAGTAATTTAGTTAAAATATTCTCTAAATAACAACCAAGGAAAAGTGCATGCAAGAGATTTATGAAAAACTGGGACTTTTTTATCTGGGAAAAGATGTAGATAAGACTACTATGGAGGCTACAGAAGCCCTCACGCTACTCAAAAACAAGAATTTCACCACCCATGCAGCGATCATCGGTATGACAGGTTCGGGCAAGACAGGACTTGGTGTAGGTATCATAGAAGAAGCAGCGATCGACAATATTCCTTCTATTGTGATAGACCCAAAGGGAGACATGGGCGATCTCTGTCTGACCGATCCAATCTTCAATCCTAAAACGTTTGAGCTGTGGGTAGAGGATGAAGCCAAAGCCAAAGAGACAGATGTGAGTAGCTATGCGACTAAAATATCTGCTATGTGGAAAGAGGGAATAGAGAGCTGGGGGCAGGACAGCTCCCGTGTGGAGAAATTCCACAATGTACAAAAAACAATTTATACACCGGGAAGTTCTGCAGGTGTAGCTATTAACATCATGTCATCACTACAGACACCACCTGCTGAGATCATGGAAGATAGTGATACTTTTACCTCGTATCTTAAGAGTACGGTAGTGAGCTTGCTTTCTTTAGTGGGAATAGCAGCAGATCCTTTAGAGTCGAAAGAGTATATCCTCCTTGCTCAGATCATTACCAAGGCATGGTTGGCAGATGAAGATATGAGTATAGAGAGCATCATAGGCAAGATCATCAATCCCTCTTTCAAAAAGATAGGCGTACTTCCTTTAGATGACTTTTATCCCCAGGATGCACGTTTTAAATTGGCAACCCAATTCAACGCACTCCTTGCCAGTCCAAGTTTTTCTCTTTGGCTGCAGGGAGAGAATCTGGATATACAAAAACTCCTTTATGATGAGAATGGTAAAGCCAAAATAGCCATTTTTTCCATCTCTCACCTCAATGACGAGGAGCGGATGTTCTTTGTGACACTGCTTCTGAACAAATATACTGCATGGATGCGAAGACAAAGCGGCACTTCGGCACTTAAGACACTGCTCTATATGGATGAAATATTCGGTTTTTTCCCTCCTACCAAAAATCCTCCGAGTAAAGAGCCGATGCTTCTACTTTTAAAGCAGGCACGTGCTTTTGGTGTGGGTGTGGTACTCAGTACACAGAATCCTGTGGATCTGGACTATAAAGGGCTCTCAAATATAGGTACTTGGTTCATCGGACGTCTTCAGACCACACAGGATATTGAGCGTGTGATTGATGGGCTGGGAGGTAAGGTAGGTTCTCATTTTGACAAAAATGAGATCAAAACACTTTTGGCAAATCTCAAAAAGAGGACATTTTTCCTTAAGAGTGCCCATTTGGAAGATATCCGTCTTTTTAGTACACGTTGGGTTCTCTCCTATCTTAAAGGGCCGCTTAAGCGCAATGAGATAGCTTTATTGATGCAAGAACAAAAAGAGGCACAACGTCTAGAAGCAGAGACTGCAGATACGATGATCCAACAGAAGCAGAAGCTAGAAAGCTATCAAAATATTGATGCTTCCATTCCCCAATATTTTGAACCAGATGCCAGCGGAGAAAATCATTTTTATGCAACGCTTGGGGCAAAAGCAAAAGTACATTTTTATAATCAGCGCAAGGGGATCGATGAGGAGAGAGAAGTGAATCTCTCTTTACCTCTACAAAGTAATCAGCAGAATATTGCTTGGGAAGATGCTGTGCCTGGAGATGTTGATTTTGAAAAGTACCCTTCAACTGCACCGAGCAAGGCGAAATTTCAGATGCTTCCGGATGCTGTATTGGAAGATAAAGGACTCAAGAAAGCCGTTCGAGAGCTTAAGGAGGAGCTTTACAGAGAAGAGAATTTAGAGTTATTACGCTGTCTTTCCCCCAAGTTGGAATCAAAAGCAGGCGAATCGCGTACAGATTTCCTGGTCCGACTACAAGATATGTTAAACGATAAAAAAGAGATAGAGATAGAAAAACTTCAAGTTAGGTATGACAAAAAAGAGAAAACTCTTTTAGACAGACTGGCACGTGCAAAAGAGCGTGTAGAAAAAGAAGCTTCGGACTCTACGGGATCCATGATAGAAGCAGGGATTGCCGTGCTTGGTGCACTGTTCGGTCGTTCAAGTCCGACAAAAATAGGACGGGCGGTAAGCAAAGGAAGTAAGATACTCAAAGAACGCGGAGATATGAGCAGAGCCCAAGAACGTATGGAGGCGATACAAGATGAGTTGGAATCACTTGAATATGAGCTGGAAGACAAGATAGACGAACTTAATGAAAAATATAATGTAGATAATTGTGAAATAGAAACATTTACGATCAAGCCGAGAAAAACGGATATTGATGTAGAGGTATGTGCGATTGTATGGAGGGTCGGATAGGCAGTACCCGATCCTTTATTTGAGAATTAGCTTTTACTACCGGGTTTAATAGCCACACTGCCCTCTTTGCACATAGGGCAATCCTCCGGAGCGTACATTTCAAAAGTAAAATCATCAAGTGAGAAGAGCGGTATATCATTTGGTAATTTACATTCAGGTTTTGCTTCGTTGTTGCCGCCGACACGTTTGCAGAAGCCTCTATTTGCCAGCGATGCAAATGCAACGACTTTACCGCCTAAAGCTTCTATTGCCTGTGCGGCCTTTAATGCAGAGCCGCCTGTTGTGATAATATCCTCACAGATAATGATCTTTTCTCCCTCTGCTACCTCAAATCCGCGACGAAGCTCCATACCGCCCTCTTTTTTCTCAACGAAAATAGAACGTACATCAAGAGATCTTGCCAGTTCATATCCTGCAAGTACGCCACCCAATGCAGGTGCACATACAGTATCTACTTCTATGCCTGCTTCCTTGATCATTTTTGCAAGGGCGTCTGTAAGCAACGATGCTTTCTTCGGATACTCAAGTACTTTGGCACTCTGCAGGTATCTACGTGAATGATTTCCGCTTGCTAAAAGGAAGTGCCCCTCAAGTAGAGCATTGGCATCTTTATACACCTGTTCTACATTCATCATTAAACCTTTAGGATGTCAGCTTCTTTGGTTTTAAAAGCTTCCTCTGCCTTGGCTATATACTCATCTGTGAGTTTTTGTATTTGATCTTGAGCTCTTTTAGACTCATCTTCACTGATTTCTTTATCTTTTTCGAGCTTTTTAATCTTATCGTTACCGTCTTTTCTTACATTTCTGATGGCGATTTTTGCAGTCTCAAGCATCGCTTTGGCCTGCTTTACGATCTCTTGTCTTTGCTCAGATGTCATTGGCGGGAAGAAAAGTTTTATGAAATCTCCGTCATTGTTAGGGTTAACTCCGATGTTTGCTTCCTGAATCGCTTTTTCAATATCTCCAAGAAGATTCTTTTCCCAAGGTGTAATACTGATTGTTGTTGCATCTGTAGCAATAACATTACCTACCTGATTCAAGGCAGTAGGAGTACCGTAATAATCTACTTTGATATTATCTACAATACTTGTGGTGACTTTTCCTGTTCTAAGCGTTGCGAAATCTCTTTTGAGCGCATCAATACTTTTTTCCATATGCTCTTTCGTGTGTTCAAAAATTTCATTTACCATGTCATGTCTCCTGAGGTCTATTTGAGTGAATTTTACCCTTTTTTACCTTTTTGGGAACTTCTTTCTTATTTTGGAGTAGAGATGATGAAAAGAAAATGGAGGATAGGGATGAATTAAGAAGGGTAGAACCCCTTCCGGTATGATAAAGTATAAGTATTATTTGCTTGTTGGGGCAACAGGTGCAGTATTTGCTGGTGATGCCGGCGTTACAGGTACGGCTGGAACAGCAGCATTGTTTTTAGGAGTGATTGTATCTGCAACAGAGGTACTGTTCGCAGAAGTATAAAGGTATCCCAGGGCCAATGTATTTATAATGAATGCGAATGCAAGTGTAAACGTAAGTTTTGCAAGAAATCCTGTGGGGCCTTTTGCACCAAATACAGATTCGTTGCTACCGCTATATGCGCCAAGTCCTATGCTTGAACTTTTTTGTAGTAAAACAGTAATGGTAATAGCGATGGCTAATATGATTTGTACGATTAAAAGTGTTGATGTCATGTATATCCTCTTTTTCTATAGCGTACCCAAACGTAATTTGGGTATAATTTCGGCGATTATACCCAAAAAAGTTTGAAATAGCGATGAAGATTGTAAAAGGAGAATGAATGTCAAATGTTATTCAGGAATTTTCCCGTTTTGCACATCAGTATGACCGATACAATGTCATACAAGCACAAGTAGCCAAAACATTGGCAGAGAGACTCCCCCTAGGTAGATATAATACAGTATTGGATATAGGCTGCGGGAGTGGAGAAGTTTTTAAGAACTTTCAGAAAAAAGCACTCCTGCCTAAACATTTTATAGCACTTGATTCCTCTAAAAACATGTTAGATATTCATCCCGAAATGAAATGCATTACAAAAGTTTGTGCAGATTTTAACGACAAGAATTTTTTAGATACTTTACCTCTGAAGCACTATGATCTGCTACTCTCCTCTTCTGCGTTACAGTGGAGTGAAGATCTGGATTTTACATTAGAAGAACTCTCAAAATTATCTAACACATTTTACGCAGCTATTTTTACCTCAGGAACTTTTAAAACACTGCATCAGGTAGCAAATATAAATTCTCCTATCTATTCGGCAGAAACGTTACAAAAAACTATTTCAAAATATTATTCTGATGTATCTTTTGTATTACACCACTATACTTTAGCCTTTGATTCCGTTCGTGAAATGTTCCAGTATATTAAGAAAAGTGGCGTAAGCAGTGGGGAGAAAAAGTTAAGCTATGGACAAACAAAGTATCTTATGGAAAACTACCCGTTGGAGCATCTTGAATTTGAAGTGCTTTTTGTAGAAGCCAGAAATTAGGATTTTTGTTTTAAAAAGAATGTTTTTTCTATCCCATAAAGTCCATAACGTATCTCTTTAAAGCGTTCGGAAAGAGACTGATCGGTAAGCTTAAAGCTTTCTTCAAGCACACGTGCAGATTCTTGTGCCCTGGAAAAGTTTGCGATTATCAGATCATTGATACTGCTACGGGCCATCTCTGAATCAATACTCTTTTTTTGCACATCATTTTCTATATCCCTATGGTGCAAGCGATTTTGATCATAGGCAGGTTGAAGTTTGTGTCGTAATTGTTTCAGGTTAGAAGCAAGAGTTATGTCATCATAGATATAACGATTGATATCCTCTATAACACGGATACCCTCTCTAAGCCGGTTAAGATTAGCATCTATAAGGCGCTCTATCTTAACCGATATCTCGTCCTTATTCATCCCCGCCAAAAATTCCAAGAAGCTGGAGCAAAGCAGTGAACATATTAAGGAAGTCCAGGTAAAGTGAAACAGCCGCATCTACAGGTGAATCGTATGCGCCATTCGCAATGTTCTGTGTGTCATAAATAGTAAACAAACTAAACAAGAGCAAAATACCTGCAGTAATGATCACATGCATCATTGGGCTTTGAAGAATAAATACATTTACCAACGAAGCAATGATCACAACGATAAGTGTAATAAATAGAGGTTTCCCCCAGCTCGAATAATCACTTTTGCTATTGATCGCAAAAAGACTTAATGCACCAAAAAGTACTGCAGTCATTAAGAATGCATTCCCTATAACCGTTCCGTTACCCATGCCTATGAATGACGCCAAGAGAGGCACGAGTGAGACTCCGGTCAAGAAAGTAAAGACAAAAAGCATTGCAAGATTCAATCCGGATTTTCCTCTTGACATACTTAAGCCAAAAAAGAGAACCAGTAATTCAGCACCAAAGATGAACCACTTGTACTGCATAATTGTTTCAGCGTAAGGCATGGTAACATATGCTCCCGCTGCTGCTGCAATCATACTTGCTCCCAGTAGTTGATACGTCTGTTTTATAAAACTGACCGAAGTACCTTCCTGTACATAGCTGGTCTCTGTAGAATCTGTATAATTTCTATCATATAAAGCCATAATATTCCTTTTTATTATTGATTTATGCAAGTATAGTACAGTCAGATTAATTTAAGGTTAATCAATTCTTATTCATATGTACGTTGTTTTTGTAATTGACTATATTCTTCTTTAGCTTTTTGGGCTTCACTCTGGTTGATTTCAATTTGTTTTTGAGCTATGACTTTTTTTGAAGAGGAGACTTCCGGAGTTTCCATGCATCCGGAAACTAAAAATGTAATGAGAGTCAAGAAAATTAAAAAAAACTGCATAAGGTAACCTTTTTGTAATTATGATATAGATAGATTGTAAATAAAATTGTTAAATAAACAAATTAAAGAGATAATATTCTTTATATAATGTTAGTATAACTAAATTTTAAAAGAATTTCAAACAATTTCCAAAAAACCCTTGACATCTAAAGAGTTGGGTGCTATAATACGCGTCCACAAACACAGAGACCTTAACCGAGTGAGTTGAGA
>JANTHR010000086.1 GCA_024762315.1 Sulfurovum sp. | reverse complement strand
AGGGGGGACAGTTCAGTAAAAGTCGGTACACCGATATACTTGAAAAATGTCAAAGTAGGCCAGGTGGAGTATATCGTCTTGGCACTTGACGATGCTTCTGTAGATATGATCGTGTTCATTGATAAACGCTATATACCTTATATCCATACAGATTCAAAGTTTTGGGTAAGAAGTACTTTGGATGTGGGATTGGAAAATGGCAATCTTGATGTGGCGGTAGCCCCTGTTACAGACCTGATACAAGGTGCTATTGAGTTCTCAACCACAGGGAAAGATGAAAAACGTACAGTACCGAACAGTTTTGTTTTTGAACTCCATAAGAACAGGAATGTTATAGAGAGCAAAAAGATAGGACATGGCGGAAAACACATCAAAACATTTATACTGCATACACATGATTCTATTGCCAAACTGAAAGAGAATGCTGTGGTACGGTATGACGGGTTTGATGTAGGAAAAGTGAAAGAGATAGCACTCTCCTATGAGAAAACGACACATGAAATGAAAGGCAAGGTTCTTGTTGAAATAGATACTTCGGTATTTGAAGATAGCAATGATACTGTACATACAGGAGAAGAGAATTTCTATCAGGCAGTCAAAGAAGGACTGCGTGCCCAGATCATCCCTACCGATCCTATTACCGGTACATTGTATGTGGATCTTGTTTTTGATCACAGTGATGAGAATAAAACGATCACACAAGAAGGTATGTATGCACGCTTACCGACGGTAAGCTATGAATCCGGAGATCTTATGGCAAGTGCTACGAAAATACTTGACAAGATAAACAAGCTTCCACTGGAAAAGTTGCTTGCTTCTCTCAATAAAGTAGTCGATGAAAGTGCCAAACCTGTAGCCAATGCCAACGCTGTGTTACATGATCTGAAGAAAACAGTGAAAAACCTTAATAGAATGACTGATAAAAGATCATTTGCAGCCATGCCTGATGAGATAAACAAAATGCTCAAAGAGCTTACAGTGACGTTAAGAACGACTAAAAAAGTAGTGAAAGGGTATGATAGTCATTCATTGATCACCAAGCAGCTTTCACAAACACTCAAGATCGTCACAGAGACATCCAAAGAGATGCAGCAGTTCCTGGAAATGCTTAACCGTAAACCAAATTCACTTATTTTTGGAGATAAATAATGCAGATCAGATTATGGCTTTTACCTATACTGCTCATCATGAGTGGTTGTGCGTTATCGAACAACTATTATGTCCTTTCAACGGCGGCACAACCCAGTCAGCACTACAGACAAAAACACAGAGTGATCGGTGTAGAGAAGGTCACTGTGCCCAAATACCTTTTTAAACGGGAGATAGCCGTTGCCAAGTCACCGAGTCAGATCACTTTCTTAGACGGTGCGGTGTGGGCAGAAGACCTGGATGTAGGACTGACCCAAAGGCTTATCGGTTTTTTACAAAAGAAATTCAACCAACCCAATGTCTATGCCTATCCCTGGGGAGTAGACAGACAACCCACGATCAAAATCAAAGTGCAGATCACGCGTTTCATAGCACAAGGGGATAAAGTCTATCTCGATGCGAATTGGGAAATAGAAAATCTGCGTACACATAGACGCAAGGCAAAACTTTTCAGTGCAGCTGTACCAACAGCTTCGGATGCCGCAAGTATTGTAAGTGCTATGGACAGTGCATTTGGCATGCTGGAAAGAGATATAGCAAAAGGGATCAACATTTTTTGATCCCTTTTCTTGACAGGCATGATTTTTTTTTGCTATACTTTAATTGACCGACGGTCAGTCAAAAAAGGAAATGTATGGCAATTATCGTAAATAAAGAAGAAAAACGCAGAAACATAGCGCTCTCATGCAGAGAGTTGCTTCTGGAGCACGGCATAGACAATCTGACCATTGCACAGATCGCAAAAACAGCGGGAGTCGGAAAAGGCACAGTCTATGAGTATTTTGAGAACAAGGAAGATATTGTCTTTGAGATCATCACAACATTCATTACCGAACATGAAAAAAGACTTGAAGAGATTAGTCGGGCTGATATACCTACAAAGGAAAAACTCTTCCATTTCTTTTATCTGCTTTTTGAAAACGAGACAGCTAAAAAGCATTTGAATATCTATAAAGAATTTCTTGCTATTTCACTGATGCACGAAACAAGAGCGATGCTGGAATTCAGTGAAGGGTGCAGAGTAAAGTTCATGATGCTTCTTGACAGGATACTGAAAGCAGGTATAGCATCAGGAGAGCTGAACAAGCAGATGCAGATCTCGGCAAGTTCACTGATCCTGTTCGGAACAGGTCTGATAGTGGACTCGCGTCTAAGCACTTGTGATGTAAAAAAAGAGATAGAGCTTTTCTTGAATATATTGTTTGGAACAGAGGAGAACAGATGAGAATTGTACCGATATTATTTTTACCACTGTTTGTTTTTGCACAAAGTTACAGTTTGAAAAACTTTATCTCTCATGCCAATAAAACAAATGGTTTAATCAAAGCAAAAGAGATCAATATAAAATCGAAACATACTGAGGCAGAGGCAGCAAAAAGTGCTTATTGGCCTACGTTGGATGTTGGAGCTGATTACAGTATTCAGTCACCCAAGTATGTAGTGAGTCCGGGCAGGACAGGCAATGTGTTTATTTCTGCAAATCTGAATATTTATGATGGTGGCAGAAAAGATGCTATTTTGCGCAGTAAGGGGTTTGAACATGAAGCTTCGCTGTTTGAAAAGTCTGCTTTTGAAAAGAGCATTACACTTGAGATAGCGCGTCACTATTATGCTATAAAGAAATTCAGCGCAACATTACGTGCCCTTCAGGAACGCTCCAAAGAGCTCAAAGCACAGATCAGCCGTGTCAAAAAATTTAAACATACAGGTTTGGCAACACAGGAAGAGGTCGATAAACTCCAGGCAGTCTATGACAATAACAGATATGCGATGGAAAATACCAAGCTTGCCATCAGGACGAGTGAAGAGAACCTGAAACTTATCAGCGGACTACCGGCTAGGCATTTGAAGCGAAACTATTTTCTTGAACCTAAAAAAATACATTTTGAATGGTTCGACACCATCAAGACACTTCAAGCCAGCGCAAATGCCATAGGTGAAAATGCAAATGCCATCAGTGCCGGCTATCTACCGCAGATCAGCATTTCCGATACCTATCATAAATCTCATTTTGATGACCTGGTTCCTATGGTCGGCGGAGGCGATGCCTTTTTGATCGATCATCAGAATAAATTGGGTGTCTCGATCAATATGCGTATTTTCGATAATGGGAAAATGGCCAAAGAGAGTGAAGCGGTGAAGTACAAGAAAATGGCACTGCTTTCACAGATAGAGCAGGCGAAAAGAGAACAGAAGATGAACTTTAGATTGGCTCACAAAGCGCTTCGTACGACAAAAGAGAAGATGAAAAGTGCCAAATCTGCACTCAAGGCAGCTACAAGCACTTATAAAGTGTTGAAACAGAAATTTGAAGCAGGGCTGGTCGATGATATAGCCTATCTTGATGCATTGGCACAGATGACACTTGCTGAGGCAAGCTATAAAGAGACGGTATATGACTATGAAGTGAAGAAATCGATCTATTACTATTATGCGGGGAAAGATCCCAAGGAGTTCATCAGATGAGAAGAATACTACTGAGTTTGATGCTGTTGGCACTGAGTCTACAGGCAGAGGAGATCTATGCGACATTCAATGTGGAGGCTGCGCAGCACGCGGACCTGGCATTCACGACCACCGGAACGGTGGAAAAGGTGAATGTCGATGTAGCTTCGGTGGTCAAAAAAGAAGATATTCTCGCCGAACTGGATAATGCTGATCTCAAGGCGGCACTGGATATTGCAACGATCGCGATGAAGTATGCCAAAAGAGATTACGAGCGGCAGGTCAAGGTCAAGAAACTGGTCGATGCTTCAAAATTTGACAGCTATGTATTCAAATATGAGAACAGCAAGGCGCAGAGGGCCTACCAGCAGGCACTTCTGAATAAGACACAGCTTAAAGCGCCGTTTGACGGCGTGATCTATGAAAAAAGCGTGGAAGTAGGTGATGTGGTCTCGGGTGCGATGATACGTACGGTGATGAAGATACAGAGTCTCAAAAAAAGAAAACTGGTACTTGCGGTAGATCAGAAGTACTGGAAAGTACTCAAGCCCGGCTTGACATTCCAATACAGTGTGGATGGGGACAACAAGGTTTATACGGGAAAGATCAACAAAGTGTACCCCTATGCCAACGATGCCAACCGGAAGATCAGGGCGGAAGTAGAAGCTGAGGATTTCACTCCGGGACTTTTTGGCGACGGCGTGATTTTGATTCCTGATGGAAAGTAGGTTGGGCAGATGTATAAACTAGCCATAAACAGACCCATTGCGACACTGATGTATGTCATGACACTGGTGATATTTGGATGGATGAGTTTCAAAAGCATGCCTTCGGCACTTTTCCCCAATGTCGATTTTCCAATGGTCACCATCAAGACGATCTACCCGGGCGCTGAAGCCAGCACGGTAGAGTCTCAGGTGACCGACAAGATAGAAGAAGCCATCTCCCGCATCGGCGGTGTGGATGCCATTACCTCTACCTCTTCGGAAGGTGCTTCGGTCGTGATGGTCAAGTTCTTCCTCGAACGTGATATCAACGAAGCGACCAATGACGTACGCGACAAGGTCTCGGCTGTGGTGCTTCCCAAAGATGCCAAGACACCGCTGGTGAGCAAACTGGATATCGGTGGTGCACCGGTCATCAACGTTTTCCTGACCGCCCAAAAAGATACGCTCAAGAATCTGATGCTTTTTGCAGATGAGAAGGTCAAGCCTTCCCTGCAGAAGATCAACGGTGTCGGGGCCATCAACATCATCGGGTATCGCGACCGAGAGATCAAGATCTTTCCTGACATAAGAGCACTGAACAAATATGGCATCACCGTCAGGGAACTTAACAGTATTGTTGCACGGGAAAATGTCAAGATCGGTGGCGGAAAACTGATCACACGGACCAAAGAGTTTATCTTAAAGACCAAGGCGGATGCACTTAGTGTAGAAGAGTTGAAAAACATCATCATCAAAGATAATATCAGGCTCAAAGATATCGCAAAGGTCGAAGATACGCTCAGTGACCCCGACAGTTACGCCTCTTACAACGGTACACCCGGTGTGATGCTGGAGGTTCAGAAGATCTCCGGGACCAATACACTTGAGATCGTCAATCGTGTGAAAGAAGCCGTTCCGGCATTAAAGAAAATGGCAGGCGACAAGTACGGGGTACAGGTGCTTCAGGATACCACGCCGTTCATTATCCACTCGCTTAAAGATGTGGAGTTCGACCTGGTCTATGGTGCATTTTTGGCAGTCATCATCATCTTTGGTTTCCTGCGCAACTTTACCATCACCATCGTCTCAGCGCTTTCGATCCCCATTTCCATTATGGGTACGATCGCGCTGATGAACTTCATGGGGTTTGATCTGAACAAAATGACGCTGATCGGGCTGACGCTCTCTATTGGTATTATCATCGATGATGCCATTGTCGTTCTGGAGAACATTTACAAGAAGATGGAAGCGGGTATGGGCAAGTTCGAAGCGGCGGTCGAAGGGGTCAAGGAGATGGCCTTCGCCATTCTGGCAATCTCGGCCATGCTGCTGGCAGTGTTCATCCCTGTGGCGAACATGAGCGGGATCGTGGGAAAATTCTTTGAATCGTTTGCGATGACCGTCGGATTTGCCGTCGTGATCTCCTACACGGTAGCGATGAGCTTTATGCCGAGTTTGAGTGCCAGAGTGCTGCACAAAGGCGAGAGCCGGTTCTACAACATAACAGAACCGTTCTTCAAAATGATGGAGAAGATCTATGATGTGACGTTGAGATTTGTGCTTCGCTTCAAGGTGCTTACGCTCATCCTTGTTGTGGTGGCTTTTGTCGGTTCACTCAGTCTTTTCCCCAAGATCGGTATGGACTTCATCCCAAAAGAGGACAAGGCGGAGTTTGAGATAAAGCTTCGTGCGAAGCCCGGCATTTCGCTCGAAGAGATGATCAGACAGTCCAAAGCGATAGAAGATCTGGTGCGAAAAGACAAGAACGTTCTTTTTACCACATTAAGCGTGGGGTACAACTCGGTCAAGGAGAAGAACAAGTCGCTTATCTATGTCAAGCTGACACCAAAAGATCAGCGAAAACGCAACCAGGAAGAGATCATTCAGAGTTTCAGAGAGAAGTTCAAGCCGTTCCAGAAGAAGATGTTCATCACTGCCGCAGCCATTCCCAACATTAAGGGGGCAGGGGTGACGGTTCCGTACCAGATCGTTCTGAAATCCGATTCGTTCAAGGACCTTGAAGTTGCCAAAGACAAACTGGTTGACTATCTTGCAAAGAAAAAAGGGTTTGTGGACATCGATACGAACATGGATGAAGGAAAACCGCAGATCGACATCAGTATTTTAAGAGAGAATGCCAACCGTCTTGGCATATCGGCTTCACAGATATCACAGGCGATTTCAACCGCGTTCTCGAGTGATCTGGAGATCTCCTACTTTGAAGAGAAAGGAAAACAGTACAACATCACGCTGCGTTTCCCTGACAGCCAGAGAGTCAGCATAACGGACCTCAAAAAGATACAGCTTCGCGCCGCCAACGGCGAGCTGGTTTCTCTTGACGGGCTGGTAGCGTTTAAAAAGACCAAGTCGCTGGCTTCCATCTATCACTTTGACAGACAAAGACAGGTCTCGATCTATGCAGACCTTTTCGGGCTCGATCTCGGCGGTGCGGTCAACTATACCAGAGAGGGCATCGATAAACT
>JANTHR010000085.1 GCA_024762315.1 Sulfurovum sp. | reverse complement strand
TTGTGTTTCGTTGTTCATGTTTATTCCTTGTAGTTTATGTGATCTGTTTTTAACAATAAAGTATACTATGTCAAGCTAAACATAATGTAAACAATAAGTTATGTATGTACATTCCGTTAAAGTATCTTGGTCTCTTTGGGCACATCCACTACTTTTTTATCTTGTATATTCAATATACGGTCACAAAGTGGCAGCATTGCATCATCGTGTGTGACCATAATGACAGCAACATCCTGGTCTATGGCGATCTTTTTTAGCATCTCTACTACTGAGACAGAACGTTTTCTGTCAAGCGCTGCTGTGGGTTCATCAGCTAGGATGATCTCTGGCTTGTTTGCCAAAGCACGGGCTATGGCAACTCTCTGGTTTTGCCCTCCGGAGAGCTGAGAAGACATAGCTCTGGCTTTGTCCGCAATGTCGAAATAGTCTAAAAGCTCCATGGCTTCTTTTTCGGATGCTTGTTTGGAAACTCCATTCGTCTGAGGGATGAGGGTTACATTTTCCAGTACATTTAAAAATGGAATGAGGTAATGTGCCTGAAAGATGAACCCTATCTTCTCTCTTCGTATCTTTCTGGTCTCATTGGTCAACCATTGGTTCTCATAGACTTTTTCATCTCCAAGCCATATGGTACCGCTTGTCGGCTCTTCCACACAGCCGATCATCATCAGCAGGGTCGTCTTTCCTGCACCGCTGGGTGCGATAAGTGCAACCAGTTCACCTTTTTTGACTTCAAAAGAGGCACCGTCTATCACTTCTACCAGACTGTCACCTTTTCCAAAGTGTTTCACAAGGTTCTCTACCCTGATACTTTGTCCACTCATATTAGCCTCCTATAGCAGATGAAGGATCTGCATTGATCACTTTTCTGATACCTACGAGTGATGCCAAAATGGATGCGATGATCACCACGATAAAAAGCATCCACGCATCCGGTATTTCTAAAACAACCCTTTTGGGAAATTTAGAATAGATCAGATGTGAAAAAATATTTCCAAAGATAAATGCCAACAATCCAAGAAGCAGTGTTTCCTGTGCTATCATCCTGATGATCATACTGTTAGGTATGCCTATGAGTTTCATAATGGAAATTTCTTTCATCTTCTCCAGCGTCATTGTATAAATGATCAATGCTATGATGATGGTTGACACAAGAATTAATATGGCTGTGAAAAGACCTATCTGCTTAGATGCTTTTTTAACCAGATTTTGTGTGAGTATCGTATGTTGTTGAGATGCAGTGTAGACACTCTTATGTTTATATTTTCGAATGTTGTCTGCCACATCATCAATGTTGTAACCCGGTCTTATTTTTGCAATGACCGTATTGACCATATGGGCATCGCTGTTTTTTATCCCTCTGGCTCTGTCGCTACGTATACGCTCATTGGAGTATGAAAACTGAAGCTCCTGTGCATCTTTGAGAGAGATGTAGACCAAGGGGTCTCCTCCTGAAGAGACTGTCCCATGGGTGATACCGACTACTTTGTAATGATTTCTAAGCAGAGGTATTTCTTCGCCAAGTTTAAATCCTGTGGTGTCTGTAACTACGATCTCATAGTGGTCACGCTGTAAACTCCTTCCTTCTACAAAACGTTCAGGGTTTATAGGATCAACTGTGCCATAAGGGTCAAACCCCAATGCTACGACTCGTACTGGCTGAGGGTCGCGTGGAAGTTGAATGTTTTGAAAGGTCAAGGCTTCTGCACTTTCTATACCGTCTATGACACGCACGCTGTTTTTAAGGTCTTCATGGATGCGTGAGGCTTCTGCAAAAGGTCCCAGGGTCTTATCCTGTACGATCCATAGATCGGCTTTGATATCATCAAGAAGAATTTCTGCATCGACGATCATCCCTCGGTAAACACCAATCATAATGAGAACAATGCCAAGCAGCATGCCTACACCCATAGCCGTCACGAGGAATTTTCCAAGAGTATGAGAGATGTCTTTTTGTGCCAGATTTATCATCAGTGTATACGTGCTCCCTCTCTGAGAGGCTTTTTGTTTGGTGCCTCTAAAAGTATGATTGTCTCTTTGTCCAGTCCTGACACTGCTACCTCTTTGTGCCCACGCGCAATGATCTTTAGTGGTATGAAGTGTGCTTTTCCGTCTTTTTCTGTCCACACGCCTGATCTTTCTTTGTAATAACTTAGGCTTTTTGGATCTATTTTCACTACATCTTTATAGGTTTTTGATACGATGGAGACTTCAGCCTGCTCATTGATATAAAAAGGAATTGGTACTTTGTCAAATGAAACATCTACTTCTCTCTCCTGTGTGACAGCATCACTTTGTGCCACAATGCGCTTCACCGTACCGGAAAAACGTTTTTCATACTGAGAACGCAACTGTATATTTGCTTTTTGACCCACTTTGACAGAGCCGCTGATCTTTTCATCGATATAGGCTTTTACCCAGACACTTTTTGGGTCTACTATTTGAAAGATGCTCTGTGAAGTAAGTACATTTTGAGTTACTTCAACACTGCGTGAGATCACATAACCGTCCACAGGTGCGTAGACCTTGTAGCGGCTGAGTTTTTCCAAAAGGGCATCTACCGCTTTTTGTGCTCTGTTTATCTCCATCTTTGCTGAAGCAATGTGTGCCTGTGTTGCAGCGATCTGTGCATCGATGACATCCAGGTCAGCTTTGGCTTTGTCATACTCTGCTTTGGAAGCAAAAGATTCTTTTTTGAGTTTTTCAAAACGTGCATAGGTGATCTGTGCAAGCTTTTCCTGTGCAAAAAGACTTTCAAGTTCTTTCTGTGTGGCAAGGTATTCCGATCTTGCTTTGTCTACAGCAATCTTGGACTCTTCAAGAATTTGGGGAAGGTCGACACTGTCTATGGTCAGTAAAAGATCTCCTTTTTTGACCCATTCTCCCTCATCTGTTAACAGTGAGAGTATCTTTCCTCCGGTTTGTGCAGTAATATTATAAATATGTTCTGCGCCGACATTTCCTATGCCGAAGATCTCCACATTCAGGTCGCCTACGGTGGGTTTTACCGTGTCATAGGTAGTCTTTGGGATGTAGACTTTATTGTAAAAAACCATACCTAAAGCCAGTAGTAAAAGGGCGAGTATGAGATACTTGAATATTTTTTGCATTAGATCTTTCCTTTGAGGTAGTCTATTCTGTAGAGTGCCACACTTTTGAGGTAGTAGGCTTCAAGCAGACCGAGTTTGGCATCTAGTGTCAGTGCTATACTGTCGAGTACTTCGATGTAGGTGGCAAGACCTTCTTTGTATCGCGCGTTAAGCTCTTTTTGTGTGCTTTGTGCAGCATGTAGCTGTGCTTTTTTTGCTTTGATACTTTGTCTGTAGCGTTTGATATCTACGAGTATTCCGTGCAGTTCTTCTTTGAGCGTCAAGATATGTGAGGCTTCCTGTTCTTTGGATATCTGGTAGCCTATCTTTGCCTGCTGTTCCTGCGCACTCAGCTTGCCACCCGTATAGAGTGGTACAGTGTAGCTTAGCCCGACATAGTCACTGTTGTAGCTGTTGAGTGTATCGACCCTGTTGTGTGTAGCCACTAAGTTGATGGATCCATACTGTGCTGCCTGTGTGGATTTATGTATCAGTTTGTTCTTTTCACTACTGAGTCTATCCATTCGAATCTTATAGTTATGTGCAAGTATTTCATCTTCAACACGCTTTCTGGGATACTGTTTCTTTTTCAGAGCACTGCTGTGTAGTTTGACATTTTTGGTTAGTGTTGTGCCCATATAGAGTGAAAGGGAGGTTCTGGCTTTTTCAAATGCTGCTTTGGCAATGGCAAGGTTGTCTTCAGCCACATAGACCGAAGAGAGAAAACGGTTGGCATCTGCATGGGTTTTTAAGCCTTGTTTTACCAGTGCTTTGGACTGTGCATAAAAAGCTTTTTTTGCCTCCAGATCTTTTTTTCGTACAAAGATCGCTTCTTGTTGAACGACCAGTAGCGCATAAAGAGACCTGACCTTGTATGCCAACAGTGCTTTCACTTCTTTCAAAGAGAGTCTGGAGATTGCTTCATCTGTTTTAGTGGCTTGTACCAGTGAAGAGGTCTTGGAAAAATCCCATACTTTCTGATGCAGTGTCACCCCGGCATTCCACCCGGTATCATCTATGGTATGAAAGATGCCGTTCTGAGGCAGTGCATAGGTTGTTCGAGGAGAGTAGGTTGCCGAGACATCAAGTTGAGGCAGATAGTCTGCATACGCAGCATTGTATCCTTGCTCAGCCTGCTGGATGCGAAGCATAAAAGTCTTGACATCAGGATGGTGCGCCAATGTTTTATTGATACTCTCTTGAAGACTCAATGTATTTGCAAAAAGCCCAGAGATCAAAAGTAGATAGAGCAGTAAATATTTATGTTTCATGCCTTCTCCTGTAGAACAGTGAATGAGTATAACGTAATAATGTCGATTTTATGTAAATTGATCATCATTATCTTCTTTATGATGGTTCACTATCTCCATATTCAGTGTTTCGAAGAGTGTTGCTACATTTTCATCTATCGTCTCTGCTCCAACCACGATACGGGAAACTTCATGTGCTATAAGCCATCCTGCAAGTTTAAATGCTTTTCCTCTTGGTTCATTGCGAAACCTGTTTTCTACTATTTCATCATGAAGTAATGTTCCCGATTTGTCAGTTTTAGTAAGTCTGACAAATGCCGTTTTCCCAAAGCTTTTACTCAAATGTGTTTTATCTTCCTCTAAAAGAGTCGCAGTGACCCTATAGGGCGAATGATCAGGTTCATAATGCACAGTGACTGCTTCGAGCTCCGGTACTACTGTGTGAAGTTTCTGTACGATACTATCGATGGTCTGATGTGCTTTTTTTGTAACACTGTCTGTGATCCCCAGTTCGATATCTGCAAAATAAACACTGCCCGATTTCCTGACAAACAGTCTTTTGATCTGTGTGATGTCAGGGTAGGAGAGTATAACATTTCGCATCTGTTTACTGAGATCTATGTCTGCGGCATCCAAAAGTGAAAGTAGGCCTTCTTTTAGCACATCATAGGCTCCCTGGAAGATCATAAGCACGATGATCACAACAGCCACTTCCTGTGCATAAGATACATGGAAATGGTTGGCAACAAGTCCAACCACTACGATGAACCCTGCACCAATGTCCCCCAACCAGTTGATAGCATCTGCTTTAACACCGGGAGACTTGAGTCTTTTGGAGGCCTTGAGTTCGTAGTAGTAAAAAAGATACTGTATCGCTATGATAACAAGGATGAAGCCAATAGTAGTCCAAATGTTTTCAGGGGTTTTGATACCAGCTTCAAAAAAGACAGAGTGCACGATCTCGTAACCGGCAAAAAGTATACCTAGCCCACCTATCACTGCTGCCATATCTTCAAGTTTGTGCAGTCCGTAAGGAAAACGTTCAGATTTGTGTGCGGCAAAGAAGAGTGCGAGGAAAATAAGCAAAGCACCAAAGACATCGGAGATAGAGTGTATACCGTCTGCCGTGACAAGCGTAGATCCCATGTACCATCCCCAGGTAAGCTTAGCCGCTGCCAAGAAGGCATTGAGAAGGGTAGAGGCAAAAAGCCAGCGTTTCTTTTCGTCACTTTTTGCAAGGTAGGTAAACATGATTTTTTATTTTATCTCCATAGAATTCATAAAGTCTTTGGCTTTGTCTCCACGCAAGAGTTCAGCAAGTCCTGTAAGACCATCTACAAGGTAACGTGTATTGAACCCTTTGAGTGCAAGATAGGTTCGCGCTATGGTTGCTCTGTCTTTATGTGGACAAGCAGTAACAATGAGTTTGGTCTTGTCAAGTTTGTCAAGATTGTTAGGAAGGTCAGGCAGAGGAATGTTGATGCTGCCTGCCATATGCCAGGCGGCATACTCTTCCTTAAAGCGGATATCTACAAACTGGACTTTACCTTCTTTCATCATTTGCACAAGTGTTTTACTGTCAATCTTCATATCTTTTCGTGCCTGGTAGTCAAAAGAGAGTAGATAGCTATCAAAATTTTGCTTCTTCATCGACTCTGCAGAAAGAACGGTTATCAACGCTAGTGGCATAAGCCACAGTAGTTTTGTTTTGATCTTGGTCATTTTCAATCCTTTTAAGTAAAATGTTTAAAACAGGTAAATCGCTTATAATTCTATGACCTATATTTAATGCATATTACTTTAATTATGTGATCTATAATTATTAGAACCTTCATACAGTATAAATAATAGTTATTCTACTACACTTTTGGACTCACAGCCTTATTTTGATGCGCATAAATCACAATGGCTACAAAGACCCCACCTTGTACAACACCCAAAATAACTTCTGAGATAACTGCGATCATCGCCGGAAGTGTCTGTGGTATCCAGTCTCCGGAACCTAGTGTAGTGAAGGTCACAGTTGAAATATACAAAGACGTCACAAAACTATGCTCTTGTATGGTTGCAAGATTTTCCGGGCTAAGTTGTGAATTAAGATGAAAGAGAGAAAAAACATCAAAGATGTTAAACACAGCCGCATAATAGACAATGGTAATAATGGTCACTTCCAAGTAGAGCAGTACTATCTGTACCAGCGCAAGATGTACATGGTTTTTAGTACGACTGAAAATATATACTGCCGTGTCAAGCATAGCAAAACGTGCGATAACTATATATAAAATATTGGCAATCAATATCTGCTCACCGTGTAGATCAAACCATTCAGGTCTCATACTATGCAGTACCAATTCCAGTAACAACGGAATCAATACCAAAGGCAATACGAGAAAAGCGATCTTTTCACTATGGATAAAACGGTTCTCTCTTTGCATAAATTTTGTTAACACTTCTCATCCTTTTTTAGAAGTTTCTCAAAAGCTTCTGTTATCTCCTCAGCCTGTACAAGACCCTCAAGAAAGATCTTGCCATCAAGCATGAAGGTAGGGTCTTTGGTGACACCTGCTTCGAGCGCTTTGAGAGTATCATACTCATAGGTAAAACGTA
>JANTHR010000084.1 GCA_024762315.1 Sulfurovum sp. | reverse complement strand
TTTTCAAATGTTTGTAAGTGCCGCTCGTTCCGCCATCAATGAGGATTCGATGCAAGGAATCTTTATCTTTCCCATATTCGACCCATATGCAATCACCTTGTGCCGCTTGTATGAATTCTATGTTGATCATATGTAATCCTTCTTGTTTAAAGATCTTGCGTTTTTATGATGTTCACATTTCCAGTTCTACTTTTTATCTGTTTATACATATCTGCTGTTCCCCCAGGACCATCACCGCCTTTACCATCCCACAGTGAGATAAAATGTACTTTATCGATACCATAAGACAAGGCAGTATAAAGTAGCCATAGGTTACAGCGCTCATAAGAGTATCCAATATCTACATCTTGGGAAAGCTCTCCTAGTTCCATAGGAGCCGACCTTATAGGGGTTGAAAGTTTATTTTTACAGGCATTGTAGCGATCACGCCATGACTCCCCACATTTTATGACTGATCTTTCTATAAATTCCGGTTCCATAAAAGGTTGTAACCATTGTACATGCACCCCAAGTTTTTGACAAGCTTCCGTAAAAAGTATGTCTCCCCCACACGCTCCTTGTGTGAATGCTATATCTTCGGAGTTTGCCCCTAATTTTTTCAACTCTGATAAAATCTCATGTCCCGCAATTTCCTCTTTATTAGATGGAAAACGAGGGCTTTCTCTATCTGCTGTATCTATCATATGACCAGAAAAAAGAAATACATTTCTTGGTTGCCAACGCTCTTTTGGTTTTTTGGCTTTTTGTATCGCACGTTCAAATGTGGCGACTCCCGATGCAACATTTTCAGGCATAAAATCAAGATCTTTTAATAAATAGAGTTGTGATAGCGTAGAATTTAAAGCAAACCAGTTTTTGTCACTCTTTGCAATAGCTTCCTTATAAGCTTTTTTAACACTCTCAGGTGTTCCTGTCAATATTTCAAGATCACCAAGTGTTGCTAATGACCAAAAATCATCTTTAATTTTTGCAGCAAATCCTATCGCGCCTGAAAGGATATTGATCTTTTCCTGATATTGGTCATCCTTTGTAAGATGTTGATAAACTTGCATTAAGCTCATGGCATTGATACCAGAATAATAATGCAAAGGATTTGCTTGATACGCTTTTCTATAACTCTCTATAGCAACACGTAAAAGCGCATCTTCCTCAGTTGCTTCTTCCAGCATCTGCTCTGGGCTTGCACCATCCTCCCTCCAAGACGCAACCCAGACATCTTTGTCTACACGTCCAAGCAGTGCCAAAGTCTCCGGATCATCTTCATATTTTTCTATCCTTAAAATTTGAAGATAGTGTTGTCTTGCCTTCTCCAGAGAATAACTTGGTTTTCCTTCCAGAGCCAATCTTTGTAAACAGATACCTTTTTCATGCAAAGCTTGCAAATTTTGCGGCTCAATGTCCAAACTGCGTTCAAGTTGTTCCAATGCAAAATCATATCTTTCGGCTTTTCGCAAAGCCTGACCAGCCTGAATCCAGGCTTCAACACGAAAAGCTGCGATAGGTGCTTCATCAGCTAAAACAAGAATATCTCCAATAAGCTTGTTTTTCCGTGCTAAAATAATTTTGTCTTTCCATGCATCATATTCTTCCCAAAACTGATTTATATTTCCAACACGAAGTGATTTCCAGTCGGGTTCCTGTAGATTTGGCAAAAGATCAAAAACAGGACTGATCTTCCTACCATGCCAAGACTCCATCGTCTTTTTAACCATAATAGTAAGGTTTTTTATATCTTCTTCAAGTGTATTAGAATCAGGTGTGCCATTTTTGATATTATAATGTAACTTCCTATCGGTATAAACATCAAATGCCTTTTTGGAATTTCCCCCACAAATCAATACCACTCCCCTAGCTCGTAATGCATGCCGGACTCCAAGTTCATACCACACGTTGGCATTGTCTATGGTGAGGTCGACAACTACCAGATCGGCAACAAGTAACTCAAAAAACATATCTTTACGGATTTCACCTGCTCTTTGTTCTTCATCCGCGCGAAATACTTTTAATCCTGCAGTTTCTAATGCCGGTTTTATATACTCTATATAGATACGATTAAAATCAATTTGAGTTCCATCTGCATCAGGTTTGGTTCCAAAAGGCATGGCTACAAAGGCATGAGGTTTCATTTTATCGCTCCTGTATCGTTATTATATTCTAAACAAATGATCCTAAATGTGCTGGCTTCAGATACTTATCAGCATAAGCCCGTCCTACTTCCTGTATATCTTTTATATGTTCGACGGAATCCAAACTCTGAATATCTTCTGGATTAATATGATCTAAACCAAGCTCCTTTAGTCCTTCTTTTGTCACATTGGGATCATAACGGACATAGGAAAAAAGTTTATCTCCTGTCCAGTTCATACCTCCACCCTCAGGGATGACCATATCTCCGTATTCTCTGTCTATAGGTGCACCAAAACGGCAATGACCCAACATACGGCAGGCCATATCCCAACCTGAAGATGCCGCATTCATCAAGGCAGCAGGTACATTTTTAGCATGATGAACCAAATGCATATCATCTACATCCAAATCATGATGTGTTTTAGCAGCTTTCCCAGTGCCTACAGATACGATCAGAAGATCGTTCACACCTGTTTTCCAGTTCATACCATATGGTTTTGCCGTAGCCATTTGAAATGCAAAAAATGCCGGATTATTATACGTTGTTACTCCACCATCAACAAATATAAAAGAGTATTCATCAGATGTACCCTCTGCAAAAGTTACCACTTCAGGAGGGAAAAAAGTAGGGGCTGCAGTACTTGCTCTTACCAATTGCCATAAGGGAAGATTTAGATTACAGTCTTTACGATCTTTTTGGTTGTACTTGGCATAAGGGTTGTTACTTACTGCCCATGGAGAATCAGTAGTATGGTTACGCATCATAAGCATCAACACGGTTTTTAAGTTCGGGTCACCCAGTGTTGCAATGATGTCATCATCAGAATATCCAAGAGCACGATTGAGTTCCGTACGGATCTTTTTTGCCAGTGGTTCATCATTATATTTGTACTTTGTTATGCGTGTTAGGAGGAATGCTTTATCAAACATATCTTTCCCGCTATCTACATAAAATGTTCTAAGCTGATCTATGGACATCCCTGCAGAGATACAGGCAGCAAGGATCGCACCTGTACTGGTACCACAGACAAAATCAAAATAATCAGAAAGAACAAGATCATGATAATCATGTATAATACGAAGATCAAATTCAAGTTTTGCAAGTATTTCGACAGTCATAAGCCCCAAAATACCCCCACCATCAAGTGAGAGGATCTTTTTTTGTCCGCTTGGTTCGAGTTTTTTTAAGAGATCCATATTAAGCCTTTTATTAAATTTTTATTTCTTCTCTTCTTCCACTTTTTTAGAGTAAGCCAACCAATTCTGATTTTCATTTGCCATGATGCTTTCAGCCCGAGAAACCAAAGTTTGAAATCGTTCATCATTGTCATAGGGAACAGTTTGAGTCAAATAGAGAAGCTTTTCATGTTTTAGGGCTTCCAAAGTAGTACGATACTCCATCCAGTTTTCATGAAATTTATACAAAGCACCAGCACCAGCCGATACAGCGATAATAACTCCCAAAATACCGATGATCCATTCAGAATAAGAGATCATAGAAGACAAACCACTTAACAACGGGATGAAGCTTGCAGAGATGATCTCCAAAAGCCCTAAACGCTTGTACATTTTTTGATTGTAACTGCTTTTACTACTATACCATTTGATCTGATCATCAAGTCTCTCTGAGAAGTATTGTTCTTCATTCATAGTAAGCCTTTCAAAAAATTAAGTAATGCAACTTTCTTCATATATTGTATCATAAGTGATAGAGAGGTGTTAAAAAGAGTTAGGCTAATTTGTTAACATATAATCACTGTATATTGACGGCTTTGTGTTATACTATGGTTATCTGAAACAAAATTATTTATGGCTACTTTTACTTTTTAAACATAAAAAGGGAGGAAGAAAGATGGCAAAGATATTTATCAGTTATAAAAGTGAGGATGAAGATAAGACCAAGGCTTTGGTTGATGATATAGAAAAGTTGGGATATACCGTATGGTTTGATCGTGAGTTGAGTGGCGGTCAAAAATGGTGGGATACCATACTTGAATCTATACGAGACTGTGACATGCTTGTCTTTGCATTGAGTGTTGAGAGTTTGAACTCCTCAGCCTGCAGCCGCGAATATGACTATGCATCCAAACTCGGAAAAACGATCTTACCAGTTCTGGTCGGTGAAAATGTGTCCATAAACCTTTTACCTCCTGTACTCTCACAAATTCAATTTGTAGATTACCGGGATCCCGATCGTGATGCTCTTCTTCACTTGGCTAAAGCCCTTACTTCTGCTCCTCCTTCTCAACCCTTGCCTAATCCTTTACCGCTCCCTCCTGAAGTTCCTATTTCTTATCTTGGTAAGTTGGGTAAACAGATTTCGAACACATCTAAACTCAGTTATGAGGAACAAAGCACTTTGCTGGTTGACCTTAAAAGAGGGTTGCATGATCCTGAAACCGCAGCCGATACACGAACCTTACTTAAAAAGCTGAGAAAACGGCAATATCTTTTTGAGAATATCGCCAAGGAGATTGACGAGTTACTTGAAGATACAGTACCAAAGAAGAGCGTAAGACCTCAGGTCTCTGAGACAGAACAAGCTACGCCAAAAAAAAATCAGAGTCAGGAAATAAAGAGTGAGGAAGTGGATAAAAACTCCTTCTGGACTTCACTACCGGGTATTATGACCGGTTTTGTAATCATCGTAGCCATAGTGACTGGATTGTACTTTGCCTCTATAGGTAAAATACCACCTACTGACCAAGTAGGATATGTATGTTATGACAAAAAGATAGAGGGTAATGATGGTGAAGTTTTCTATAAAGGGTGTAAGATATATGAAACAAGTTGTATAAGTAACAGCAAGGAACATTTTGGAAAGTACCCCACAAAGTCACAGACTGAAGATGCATATGTTAGATGTATAAATGGTACACCACAGCCAGTTCCTGAGCCAGCACAACCTAAAAATGTATTAGAATTAGTTCAGCATGCTAAAGCATACTATTATGGTACCCAAACAATAGCTAAAGATTATACCAAAGCTAAAGATTACTTTTTGAGAGCAGCAAACGAAAACTCTATAGATGCGTATAGATACTTGGGAACCATATATCTCTTTGGTCATGGTGCAGCAGTAAATAAAGAAGAAGCAAAAAGATGGCTCCAAATGGCAATTGCCTCAGGCGATATGAGAGCACAGGAAATATATAATAAATATATTAGTCCTTCCGATCAAAATACAAGTTATACAAAATATAAAGTTGTTAATGTAGCGAGCAATGATACTCTAAATGTTCGTACCAATCCATTCGTTGAACCAAATAATAAAGTAGGTGAATTGCAACCTTATGCAAGAGATATCAGAATACTGGAGTGTAAAGCAAATTACAAAGGTGTCCAATGGTGTAAAATTGAATCTTACGAAGGGGGATATGCATTGAGAGGGTGGGTTGTTGGCAGGTGCCTTGCACCTCAAAACCCTCCAAAGACTTCAAGCAACCTATATCATGTCATTAATATCCGGAGTGATGATACTTTGGCAGTCCGTAACGGTCCTGGTACGCAATATTACAAGACTGGGGATTTACCCTATAATGCTAGTGGAGTGCAAGTCGGTAGGTGTCGATACAGTAGTAAGGGTGGAAAATGGTGTGTAGTAAACTATGCTAATATAGAGGGATGGGCAAGTGCTATCTATTTGAGGAGGGAATAACTCTAAAATAAATCTTTTACGCATTAAAATTTTATTAGATTTATTTTTTATGGGACGTGACCTTTTTCTGAAAATGCTGATAATCCTTGATATGTTTCCAATCACCACCCCATTCCCATCCATGCTTTATAAAAACCTGAGTTGCTTTATCATCTTTGAGTAATAATGCACGATCATGAGGATCAGTAGGGTTTTGATGGACTCTTTTTTCATATTTTAGAGATTTCTTGTGAGAGCTATGTTTGCCCTTTTTGAGGTAGGGGTTTTCTATAGGATTAATATCGATAGCCAGACCATAGGCATGTTTTGACCATTTCTGTCCTTCAGTGACTTTGCGGCAGTTGAAGGCGGAAGTGTTGTCTGCTTCGATAGATTGGTAGTCGCTGCTAGAAAAATCAGAAACAAGCCCCATTTGCCAGATAGGATAGTCCAATCTATAAAGTTCTTTGAATATAGCCACAATATCTTTTGCCACATCTTTATGCATTACAAGCTCACCTGTTTGTGTCTTAGCTTGAAAATCCCGATAACTTACCTGTATGTAACGCAAGTCATTAAGTCTCACTGGGCATCCTTTTCTCCATGAATCACCATCGATCATTCGTTTTTTGATATCAGGAGAGATATTTTTGATGCTGTAGGTATAGTCGGAGAAGAGGTACGGTGTAGTAACTAGACCAAATAAAACAATAAACTTTTTCAAGAGGAATACCTTTTTATTATTAGTTGAAATAGGTTGTTGAGAAGCATTATACTATAATTCTGGAATGACCCAAAAAACTAGACAAAAACTAATTCAGTAAGTTTGATAATAAAAATGAGTAAAATCATTAGATGAAATAAAATACTCCAAAAAGACAACATATCACAAAATCCATGATAAAAAAGAGTTTCTATGTTAAAATAGCATATCACAATGCAAGTAATGTGATATACTAAATTTATCAATATTATAATAATTATCTACTTTTAGCTTTAAGATATACAAAAACTAAGAAGTTAGAAGTGTTCTTTATGATTATCCATAAAAGTTATATAAGATATAGGTGTCACTCTCACTAAAAGCGAGAGTGAAGATTTAGTTTAGCTTAGGAGTTGATCTATGGGGCCGTTGCCGCCGGTGAGTGTTTCTGGGTTGTCTATCCCGTATATTTTATAGAGAGTGGCTGCAATACTGTGTGGTTCGAACTGATAGCTGCCCGGTTTGGGTTTGAGGT
>JANTHR010000083.1 GCA_024762315.1 Sulfurovum sp. | reverse complement strand
GCATCTTCAAACTCAGCTGCAGTTACCGATGCAATATTATCACCTGCCTGTGCTTCCGCTCTTTGATATACGATTTGAGTAAGTGGTGAAATATGTACAGTTTGATCTACCCCTGCTTGCACATCTGCAAGTGAATTAAGTGTCACATCACTTCCACATGCCTGTCTCGTATTTGTAGTAGGGTTTAACATAGTAGAGTTACCATCTTCACATGTTACATTGACTAGAACGATCCCTGTATGTGCCACATTTAATGCATAAGAACCGTCTGTAGTACTTGTTCTACCCTCAGCAAGTACTGTACCGCTTGGTGTTTTTGCGGTCACAATACCGTTTAAGATTAGATCATCTACTGCTGTTCCATTGATTTTTGCACTTTTTGGAGCAGCATCCTCCACAGGGCCGCCTCCGCCACATCCAACTAAAGACAGCAATGCAACCGTAGCAATACTGCTTAAAACAATTTTCTTTTTCATTTTCTTCCTTTTCAGAGTAAATTTTTAAACTCAAAACTTTAACCAAAAAATGTCAAGAAAATGTCAAAGGATAAAAATTATTGATTATTTTGTAATGCTTCCAATTTAGATTTTACCTCATCTACATGCCCTTTGACCCTCACCTTTTCCCATTTGGCAGCGATTTTGCCGTCAGGGTCAATGATGAAGGTAGAACGTACGACACCCATATATTCACGCCCGTAATTCTTTTTAAGCTGCCATACACCAAAAGTTTGACATAAAGATTTCTCTTCATCCGCAAGCAGTGTGATCTTAAGGTCTTTTTTCTCTATGAAGTTTCTATGCTTTTTAGAAGAATCCGGGCTGACCCCGAGCACTACAGCAGATAAACCTTCAAAATCAGGTAAAGCCGCCGTGAAGTCACAGGCTTCCGTGGTACATCCCGGAGTGTTGTCTTTTGGGTAAAAGTAAAGCACGATCCAGCGCCCTTTGATATCTCTTAGACATATCTCCTCTTCATCCTGATTTGGCAGACAAAAGTCTGGTACTGCATCACCTACATTTAACATTTAATATCCTTATCATTCGGAAGTGGAGACTTTAATCCCGCTTCCGAAGGTTTTATTTAATTTTGATAGTATAACAGAATGAATAGTGAAAATGAAGTAACCAAAGAAGAATTGCTCAAAGAGATAGACAAACTCATCTCCTACGGCAAAGAAGACCCAACGATCAACCCCGATCTTTTAGCCTACCTCGGCATTGATGATCTCATCTCCATTAAAGCTAAACTGCTTAAAAAAGTGAATGTGCTCTCAGAAGAAGACAAAGCATGGCTGGAGCAGTTCAAGAAGTATGAATAGGATCATCCCACAATGCATGTCTCATTACATTACTGCTTTTTAGATATTTCTCATCTTCTTCAAAAATAGGAAGATCCGGTTGCTGCCGGAGTTTTTGATAGAGCTTCTCTTCGGAGACCTGTTCCAAGATGATCTCTTCTTTCAAATAGAGTTTTGAGAGGAACCACAACATGACAAAACCACTGCTGAGAGGATTGAGATACTTCCTGCAAAAAGATTCAAAATCACTCTCTTTGCTTGCCTCAAATTCTTCAATGATCACTTCTATCACACGTTTTAAGTGCACTAAAGGCACCGCTGTAAAGATGAGCCTTGCAGGTGACACACCTTTGCTGTACTCACCACCCAAATAGACTCTTGCGGCTTTTTGCGTCTCTCCAAAACTGTTGGTACGAAGTCCAACCAGACCGATATCTACATGATGATGCCTTCCGCATCCTTTAAGGCACCCGCTGAAACCAACCTGAATATTGTATCTGTCGATCTTCTCCAAGGGTAGATAAGAGATATCTGATTTAATATCCCACAAAGAGAGTGCACAATAATGGCTGCCTGCGCAGGCAGTCACATTTGAAGCACCTTGAATAGTTTTAAAAGGTGCATTTCTCTCTTTGAGCCCCAAAAGATAAAGATTCTGATCAGGCCCGATCCTTATTTCAAGTGCCTCTTTTTTAGCATATTCTAAAAGCTCTATCAATGCATCAACACTTAATTTACCGAACCTGCTTTGGTAGCAATAGCCGTACGTGCCGTCCTTAAGTCTTTTATAGGCTGCCGAAGTCTCTTTTTCTATGAGCAATTCTCCTTTTTTCATGATCTCTTCAGGGTAGAACTCGGCCAGATGTTCCACAAATGCCTCCACGCCTGTCTCTTCCAAAAGGTGAAACAGTCTGTTTTTTGAACGTGTGCCCCGCAGACCGTATTTCATGTATGTCCTGCCCACTGCCTCAAACATGAACGGCACATTCTGGGCTGTTACAAAAACGTCAGCATCCTGTGCCACTTCTGAGTTCTTGCCTCCCAAATAGAGATTAAACCCCAATTTCTCATCTTTTTTTGCAAGTGCGAAGAAAAGATCATTTGAAAAAAAATGCATACTGCTCTTTTGTGTACCACAAATAGCTGTATTGAACTTTCTGGGTAACCTGCCCATCCATTCCTGACGATCTAAAAAAAGATCCTGCATCTGCGTTACAAGAGGAAAAGTCTCGATTCGGCTGCTTTCCTCTGCCCCATCATAAGGGTCTGTAACAATGTTACGAAAGTTATCTGTCAATGTCTGCAGTGTAGTGATATTCTCTTTTTCCAAAAGCTTCCATACCGCTAGAACATTTTTTGCATGAAGTCCATGTAACTCCAGCTGGGCACGTGCGGTAATGAGTAATTCAAGATCATATCTTTTGGCAAGCATCGTGATGTACTGTAATGTATGCTGAGTGATCCTGCCACCGGCAATACGAATACGCAACATAAATTTCTCAGGTGTTAATTTGATATTGTAAATACCGTAATTCTTAAGGTAGAAACGCTTCTCTTCATCAAGATCCGTAAGATCAAGGGAGTTGATCTTACTGCGGAAATCATAAGGTGCAAGGTGTGTTTTAACTCTTTCTATCTTATTTGGCTTCATCCAAAGACCTATGATGGATTCTCTGTCAATTAGTTATTTTTTCGCAGATCAATGGATTTGTCAAACTCAATATTATACTTTTTAAGTATACCCTCTTGTTTTATTTTGGCTTCCTCTTTGTCGATCACCACTTTAATACCGTCTTTATCTTCTAAAATAATATACTGCCCTTTTACCGCTTCCATTTTTTGATAAAACTCTTTAAAATCCTTAAATGCTTCACCATTGACCTTGTCTATGGGCCACATACCAAACCCATTATCTCCCCGGCTTATATCCGAAGCAAGTACTTTTAAAAGTACGACCACCTCTTTTTTCTCTTTGGTTTGCCACCGAGTAGCAAGATAGCTCAATTTTAAACGGTTACGATTGGTTGAACGGATGAGATTTCTTGTCAAAGGAGAAAAGACATACCCCCCATAGATCACATACGTAGGCATTTTGTCATAACGGGTGGTTTTTACCAGATACATATCGTCTGCCGTATGTTCCAAAGGCGCATCTATCTGCATTTTTTTGCCTTGACGTATGATGTCAAGTTTGACATTTTCCCCCATTTGATGCCTATCAATGTAATAATAGTAATCTGTATATTCATGTTTTCTAAAAGAGACCGTACCATCATTCTCAATGCGGTGGCCATCTACTGCAGTGATAATATCTTCCTCTTGCATGATACCTTTTACTGAAGAGTTATACATGATCATATCGACCAGTTTGCCTGTAACATTCTCGTCCAAATGGTAATAGCGTCTGAGTGTCGGGTTCTCCAATTTCTGTGTTCCCAAACCAAGATCCGCGAAACCGTCATAGTGGCCGTCTTTCATGTCATCAATGAAATGTTTGACCATACTTACCGGTACCAGGTAACCTATATTTTGTGATTTTGAGATGACTTGCATGACCACACCCACTATCTTCCCGCCAGAGAGTGCCGGTCCGCCGCTGTTCCCGGGATTGACCGCCGCATCCACCTGTATAGAGAGAAATACTTCCCCGCTGTGTGCATAAGTATGATGTTCTATGCGGGAGACCACACCGATCGTTGCAGAAAGCGTATTCCCTCCCATTGGGTAACCGTAAACTACGATCTTCTGTTCAATATTGGGGAGTTCACCGAACTCTAGCGGCACGACACCTTTAAAAAAACTTTTTTTCTCTACCTTTAAAAGCGCCAGGTCTGCCTGATGCGAAACAGCATAGACCTTTGCAATGTAACGTTTACGCTGTCCATACCGCTGCACCTCCATAAATGCCTGATTGGCAACCACATGGGCATTGGTCAGGATGAAACCGCCCTCTATGATGGAGCCTGAGCCTGTACTGCGTTGCATGGAACTGCTCCACGGTGCCAGATAATTTGGTATTTTAGCTACCGTATATATTTTGACGATCGCCTGCTTGGTAATATCTTCCGCTTGGGTATTGGCATGTAACAAAAGTGTACTTATCCATACTATCCATAATAATTTCATTTTCACCCTACCTGTAATCTTCTGCATCTATTGCAGGGATATTCCGTATTTTAGCCTCTTTTGCCATAAGCCCAGCCTCCTGCTCCGAGAGCAGCCTTTTGTCGGCATCATATACTTTTGCCGAACACACCCCGCAACTTGGACTTCTGTCTTTTCCTACAAAAAGTTCAATATCCGCATGTGTGTCAAAAAAATCTTTTGCATATGCTTCTATGGGAGATGAAAGGTCAGCTCCCGTCGTATTGCAGATCGCCTTTATTCCCTCTTTGGTTTCAATCAGATCCATCGTAGGGCGAGGTGAACCAAAAGCATGATCCTCGGGACAGAATGCAACCAGCTCACATCCTTCTACTTTGGCTAAAAGTTTTTCATCTTTGTTATCTGTTGCATCATAGCGACATTTTTTGCCTAACAGGCATGCAGAAATAGCAATTTTTCTCATCAATACTCCAGATGCTTAAAATACGAATAAAAGCAGATAGATCCATATTCCCGTTAAAGCGGTCAATACGATCCCTGCATAGGTACGCAACCCTGCTTTTCTGTGAGAACGGCTGTAGGGGCCGGGCAGACCTCTTTCATAATCTTTTCTTGCTTTAAGCAATGTGCTTATCCAAATGCCAAGTGTACCTACAGAAATAATGATATGTATGACAAGCACCACAAAAAGATAATGATGCGATACCTGCGTATCTTTTACAAAGGCTTCATAGCCTCCGCCCAGGCGAACACCATATTCAAAATACCCTACTACAACGGCAGATATCAAAAATATGACTGTTTGAACCCTGCTATGCAGCGTGTAGTTTCTTTTTTTTGCAAAGGTTATCGCCACACCGACCAACAAAGGCAACAGTGCAACGATAAGTGTCACAAAATCCATAAAGAACGGTGCTCTTGTTCCCAAAAAACCGGGTTGAAACATATAATCCATTAGCATACCACCACTGATTTTATTTCTGTGAACTCTTCGAGTGCCCACTTTGGACCTTCTCTTCCTACACCGGAGAGCTTGCTTCCTCCATAAGGCTGTACATCAAAACGCAAGGTCGGGATATCATTGATCACCACTCCTCCGCACTCTGCATCTTCTATAAATGCCTGTGTCTGCTTCAAGTCATTGGTAAAAATGGAGAATTGCAATCCAAAAGGAGAATCATTCATCTTCTCTATGGCTGCTTCATAACCGGGTACTGCCACAAGAGAGACGATAGGAGCAAACACCTCCTCGCAGATGATCTTCATCTCATCCGTTACATCTGCCATCACGGTGGGAGGGAAGATGCCTTCCACCTCTTCTCCCCCGGCGATCACCCTTGCCCCTTCATCTTTGGCACTTTCCACCCATGACTGAGCCCTCTGCTTTGCCTCTTCATCAATCAGGGGCCCCATAAAGGTATCTTCTTCATAGGGAGAGCCTACTTTCAGTTTTTTGGTCTCTTCTGCCATCAGTGCAGCAAATGCACCATATACGGCTTCATTCACATAGATACGCTGCAGTGAGATACATACCTGTCCGGAGTTGACAAACGCACCAAAAGCACAGCGCTTTGCTGCCAACTCAATATCTGCACTCCGGTCTATGTAGGTTGCCGCATTACCCCCAAGTTCAAGACTTACTTTTTTGATGCCTGCCTGTTTGGTTATGATGTTACCTACCGGTACGGAACCTGTGAAAGAGATCACCCTTGGAATATCACTCTGCACCAAAGCAGAACCAACTTCAGCATCGCCATACACCACAGAGAGAGCATCTTTCACGGCAAAGTCAGAGCTTACAAACAGTTTAGCCAGCATATAGGCGGTCATCGGTGCTTCCGGTGTCGGCTTAAGTACGACTGCATTTCCTGCTCCCAGTGCCGGAGCAATCTTATGGGCAACAAGATTAAGCGGGAAATTAAATGGTGTAATGCATGCCACCACACCCACAGGCTCACGTCTGTAATATGCCAGTGTTTTCCTGCCGCTTGGCATAATATCTGTAGGGATGGTCTCTCCCCCCATATTCGCCAGTTCAAGCGCGGTCAGTTTAATGGTCTCCGCACATCTGTCCACCTCTATGCGGGAAAAAGTAATAGGTTTTGCTACCTCTTTGGAGAGCATCATCGCAAACTCTTCTCTATACTCCTGCAATTTATCCACAACATCTTCCAGCCATAAAATACGCTGTGAAAGATCTGTTTTTGCTGCAGTTTTGGCTGCTTCTTTTGCAATATTAAGTGCTTTTTCCGTATCTTGGGCATCACATAACGGTGCAATACTCACTACAATCCCATTATAGGGGCTGCATCGCTCTACTTTCTCTTCTTTCGTCGCTTCCGTAGAACCAAAAAAGATCTTTGCTTCTACTTCATGATCAAATGTTCCGAACATCATCTTGCCTTGTTGTTGAAATTATTTGATTATAGCAAATTGAGGATAACAAAAGGAATTATTTTTTTGATTTTGACTGCGAGAGTGTACAGTGTCACAATAATCTTATTACTCCTAGGCAAATAAGCCGAATTTTTGATATAGTAATTTGGAATAAATTATTTCATATGAGATTTTTTAGATAAAAAACTGTAAATCCCCAAAGATACAATAATCAACGAAATCCCCGCTATCAGATAGAATGCATAAAGCATCTGCGAATAATCATGCAGCGCGATCTTGAATACAACCATCAAAGCTTCAATGGAGAGCGCAATAATGATCGCTATAGAAAATTTCGTCAATATGGCGGCATCTTCACCCTCTTTGGCATAATTCTTAAAAAAGACTTCCCGCTCCAGCATCGTTTTTGCCAGATCGAAGATGGCAAGTCCCA
>JANTHR010000082.1 GCA_024762315.1 Sulfurovum sp. | reverse complement strand
AAACTTCTTTCTTCAGGAAACTACTATGCGTCTATCGCGATGTGTCCTATTCATGAATTAAATGGCATCATAACGCCTAATGGCCTTTTCTTCAGTCGTTCTCATGGCGGTACAGCAGAGATCGATCCAAATGAACATAGATTGATGATCCATGGTCTCGTAGAAAAGCCGCTTGTATTGACTATGGATGAGTTGAAAAAATATCCAAGTGTGAGCAGAATCCACTTTATTGAGTGTCCTGCAAATGGCGGGCCGGAGTGGAGAGGGCCTCAGTTCCCTTCCCTACAGTTTGCTAAAGGTATGATGTCTTGTGCAGAGTGGACGGGTGTATACATTAAAGACATTTTAAAAGATCTTGGTCTTAAAAAAGAAGCTTTATGGATGCTGGCTGAAGGTGTAGATAATTCCCATATGGGAAGAACTGTACCTATAGACAAAGTGCTTGATGATGCGATGATCGTTTGGGGACAAAATGGTGAAGCCTTGCGCCCCGAGCAAGGATACCCGATTAGACTGCTTGTCCCGGGATGGGAAGGCAACCTTTGTGTTAAATGGCTAGGCAGACTTGAATTTGCAGCTGAACCTTTCTATGCAAAAGAAGAAACTGCAAAATACACGGCACTTAAACCAAGCGGTAAAGCGATCCAGCATTTCTATGCCAATGAAGTAAACTCTGTGATCACCTCGCCTTGTCCGGACAAGCCATGGACTGATCTTAAAAAAGGTGACCTTGTTGAGATCGAAGGATTGGCATGGTCTGGTATGGGTACCATAGAAGGCGTTGACCTCTCTTTTGACGGCGGTAAGAACTGGGTTGAAGCAAGTCTTAAAGGTTTGGTGCTTCCAAAAGCATGGACAAGATTTAGCTTGATGTATAAATATGAAGGCAAACCTTTACTGCTTTCAAGCCGTGCAAGAGATGATGCCGGGCATATCCAGCCGACAGTCAAGCAGGAAAGAGAGGTCATGGGTGTTGAGTCTGTGTATCACAGAAATGGTATCCACACTTGGGAAGTAACAGAAAAAGGGGAGGTGAACAATGTTCAAGTCTTATCATAAAATCATTTTATCAACTGTGTTGCTTGCAAGTGCAGCAACAAGTACAGTATGTGCCAAAAATGCGGATGCATCCCGTACCTACACGAACGGGAAAAAAGTTATTGACGGCGGTTCAACGTATCCTGTTAAAAACAATAAGACATCAGCCTATTATGTGAATACAAAAGCAGAGAAAGGCGGATTTACATTTGGTAGAACACCGACGAAAAACGAGATCAAAGCCTGGAACATTGATGTCATGCCAGACGGTACAGGTTTACCCGAAGGTCACGGTACAGTAGAAGAGGGTGACGAGATCTATGAAGCGAAATGTGCTGCATGTCACTTTGACTTTGGTACCGGCGGATCAGGGTATCCGGCACTTCAAAAAGGCAATGCCTATGAAGCCCAGAAGTCACTGAAAAACCAAAGAACAACCCCTGATGCGGATGGACCAATCCGTGTATTCGGTTCATATTGGCCAAGAGCAAGTACATTATGGTGGTATATTAAAACAGGTATGCCTCACCCCGCTCCAATGTCTTTGACAAATGATGAAGTCTATGCCTTGAGTGCCTACATCTTGTCCATTAATGAGATGAAGATAGATGGTGAACTGGTTGAAGATGATTATGAACTGAACAGAGAAAAGTTCATGAAGATCGTTATGCCGAACAAAGATGGGTTCGTTCCTAAAATAGATGGTCCGAACGGAGTAGAAAATACACGTAAATTCTTTAATGATTTTAAAAATTACGGTAACGGTACGCGCTGCATGAAGAACTGTTTTGAAGGCAAGCCTGTACTTGCAAGAATTTCAGGATCAGGAATCAGTGATTATGAGCCGCCAATCACAACCAAAAGATCCATGCCGGCTAAAAAAGAGGGTGCAGCAGGTACCGAGCATCCAGGCAAAAAAACATATGAGGCTTCATGTGCCGTATGTCATGCAACAGATGCTATGGGTGCACCTAGAGTAGGTGATAAAAAAGCATGGGCAGCTGTCCTTAAAAAAGGTATTGATAAAGTATATCATAATGCACTAAACGGTGTAAACGGTATGCCTCCAAAAGGTGGCACATCATTACCGGATGATAAGATCAAAGAAGTTGTTGATTATATGGTGAGTCAGGCAAAATAGTGATTTTCACTTTTGCTTCACAATTAGTTTGTAAGATGATACAAAAGTTTAAAAAAACTTTTGTATCATAAGAAATATATTAAAAAGGAAACAAGATGAACAGAAGAAAATTTTTAGGTTTAGGTGTGATGGCTGTTGCTGCAATGCCGGTAGCATTAAGTGCATTTAGCAGTATTGATTTTAGGGCAACCAAGCCGGATGCATGGAAAGCAAAAACGGTAGAAGATGCGATTAAAGCACTGTATGGTGATATTAAACCAGAAGAGAGCGGTGTAACAGTAAAAGCACCAAAAGTAGCAAGTAACGGTGGAGCAGTGCCTGTTACAGTGAAAGCTGACATAGATGCAAAAAGTGTAGCTGTATTCCAAAATATGAATCCGGAGAGTGCTGTAGCTGTATTTAATGTACCTGAGGGTGGTATTGTCGACTATTTTCTTAAAATTAAACTGAAAGCTACAGATGAAAACGGCGGTAACGGCGTGATCACTGCTATAGCAGAAGGGAAAGACGGTAAATTCTATAAAGGTACTGTAGCATTACAGGTTGCAAAAGGCGGATGTGAAGGTTAATCCCTTCCCTTTCAGGCATTAAAGAAAATATAAAGGAATAAAATTATGGGAAATATGAAAATCAAAGCAAAAGCAAAAGGTGATGTAGTCGGTGTTAAAGTGTTGGCAAAACACGATATGCTTACTTATGATCAGGCAAAAGCCAAAGGCAAAGAGGCAAACTTCATTACACATATTGCAGCAAAAGTAGGCGATAAAATTGTATATGATGTTTCTACAAGTCAGTTCTGGTCTAAAAATCCACAGTTTAAATTCAAGTTTAAAAAAGATGGTTTTAAAGATGGTGATAAAATTGCTGTTACATGGACAGATCTTTCCGGAAAAACAGTGACAGAAGATAAAAAGATCAAAGGTCTTTAATTTTCTCCTTGAACCTTTTGGGGTTCAAGAACATATAAAATTTTATAAAACTTTACTCACTTCATACCAATAGGTAACCATCCTTGTAAGCGTGGCTTTCTTCCTTCTTTGAAAATGTCCATTTAAATCAAAATCTTCTTTACCGTAACTCTCTTTATATTCATTGATGAACGTAGCATAAATATCTTCTTTCATGGCCGTTATTTCATAAGTGACTTTATCATAGAGAAAAGATCCCTCTTTAATTTGTTCTCTGGTTATTTCATTGATATTTATGCTGCCATATCTATCTTCTTGTTTAAGTGTCATATTCATTTCAAGGTAGGCACGCATGGAGGCTATCGTATGCTCCAGCTGAGATAGTGGTATGGTGTGTTCATTCGCTTCTATAATGGTTGCCAGTGCTTGTGTGTAGCCCCAGGCACCACCAAGGGAGAGTTCTGTATCAAAAGCTGATTTTATGATTTCTTTAAGATCGTCATTTGATTCAATTTGTTTAAAATCCGACATGTTGACCCCATGAGTATATTTTTAAAAGTATTATAACATTATAGAAGGTAAAAATAAGCAAAAGGGGAGGAAGAGGGTTTATAGTCCCGCTTCCTGTATCGCCTCAGTCTGAGCATGGGCAATAAGTGGGTCAATAACAAGTTGGAGGTTTCCGTTATTCATGACATCATCCAAGGCATAAAGTGTAAGCCCTATACGGTGATCCGTCAGCCTGTTCTGCGGGTAGTTGTAGGTTCTGATCTTCTCGGATCGGTCACCGGAACCAACCTGAAGTTTTCTTTGTCCCGCCGTTTCATCCAGCTGTTTTTGAAGCTCTGCTTCATAGACTCTTGCTTTAAGGACTTTCATGGCCTTGTCACGGTTCTTATGCTGTGATTTCTCATCTTGTATCGCAACCACAATGCCTGTAGGAATGTGCGTTAAACGCACGGCTGAGTCTGTAGTGTTGACCGACTGGCCTCCGCATCCGCTTGAGCGGTAGACATCCATTTTGATCTCATTGGGCTTGATATCTACTTCAACATCATCTACTTCGGGGATAATCGCTACGGTTATGGCAGAAGTGTGTACACGGCCTTGTGTCTCTGTATCCGGAACACGCTGGACACGGTGGGTGCCTGCTTCGTATTTAAGCTGAGAGTAGACACCCTCACCTTTGATCTGCGCAATGAGCTCCTTGTATCCGCCGGCAGTCCCCTCATTGGTACTGACGATCTCTACTTTCCAGCCCATCTGTTCTGCATAACGAGAATACATTCTGAAGACATCGGCAACGAAAAGCGCACTTTCATCACCGCCGGCACCGGCACGAAGTTCAAGGAAGATATTTTTATCATCATTCTTGTCTTTAGGGATCATAAGGATCTTGATCTCATCTTCCAGTTTTGGCAGCATGGGCTCCAGTTCGCTTAATTCTTCTTTTGCCAGGTCACCAAGTTCAGGATCTCCAAGAAGTTCTTTGTTCTCTTCTATGGCATCAGCAGTTTCAATGTAGAGTTTTGCTTTTTCTACGAGCTCATTAAGTCCAGACTGCTCTTTGCTGAGTTCTGTCATACGGTTGATATCACTTGCGATATCGGGAGAACTTAGAAGTTTGCTGATCTCGTTGTGTCTATCGATGAAAGGTTGAAGTTTTTCTTTGAACATAGGCGTTCTTTATGTTAGATTGTATTGGGAAGAGGTGTCGAAACTGCTTATGCAGCTTCGATCTTGTTTACCATTTTATGAAGACGGCTTACTTTTCTGGCGGCAGTAGTTTTTTTGATGAAACCTTTGCTTACCAGTGAGTGAATTTGTTTGTTTGCTGTTTTAAATGCTTCTGCGGCTGCAGTTTTGTCCGCTGCCTCTACCGCTTCATGTACTGCCTTGGTGATATTTTTGATTCTTGTTCTGTAATATCTGTTTCTCTCAGTTCTTTTGGCTGTTTGCAAAATACGTTTTTTTGCTGACTTATGGTGTGCCATAGGTAATTCCTTTTAGGTATATTGTTATCACTCGAATACTAGAGTGAAATTAGTTCGCGAATAATAGCTAAAAAAAGATTAAAGATTTATTAAAGTATATTTAAACTTTACTGTTCACTCTAATAGATATATTAACTAATTTGCGTTAAAATTAAGCAATTAAAATTAAGGAAATTATTTTGACACTTTTTGGAACAGATGGCGTACGAGGGAAAGCTGGCAAGAAAGTAAGTGCGATCAATGCAATGCGTTTGGCAATGGCTACAGGTATATATTTTAAACAATTTTCAAGAACCAAGAAAATACTTGTAGGGAAAGATACCAGACGCAGTGGATATATGATAGAGAATGCGATTGTCTCGGGGTTGACCGCAGTTGGATTCGATGTGATACAGATAGGACCGATGCCTACACCGGCCATTGCTTTTTTGACGTCAAACATGCGTTGTGATGGAGGGATCATGATCTCAGCAAGCCATAATCCCTATTTTGACAACGGGATCAAGTTCTTTGATTGGTTTGGTGATAAGCTTAATCGTGAAAAAGAGGAAGAGATAGAGAAAATTTATGAAGATCTTGACCGCATAGAAGCTGCGCAGGTGACAGGCAAAGAGATAGGGAAATCCAAAAGAATTGATGATGTTGTCGGGCGATATATTGTACATATCAAAAACTCTTTCCCTAAGAACTCAACTTTGCACGGAAAGCGTATAGTGATAGATTGTGCCAATGGAGCAGGCTATATTGTCGGGCCTACGATCTTGCAGGAACTTGGAGCAGAAGTTGTTGTGATAGGAGATGAGCCGAATGGTTTTAATATTAATGAAGGGTGTGGGGCGATGCACCCTGAGAATCTTACAAAAGTAGTGTTGGATAAGCGGGCGGATGTAGGGATAGCCCTTGACGGAGATGCGGACAGGCTTGTGATGGTGGATGAAAAAGGCGAGGTCATAGACGGGGATAAACTGATGGGAGTGCTTGCTGTGCATCTTAAGAAACAAGGTACTTTAAAGGGAGGAGGAATGGTTGCTACGGTCATGAGCAACCAGGGCCTTGAAGAGTACCTTGCATCACATGGGCTTAAGCTTCTCCGGTCGGCAGTCGGTGATAAGAATGTGGTAGAGATGATGCAGAAAAACGGTATGAATTTCGGCGGAGAGCAGAGCGGACATATTATTTTTTCTGATTATGCAAAAACAGGAGACGGCATTTCCAGTGCTTTACAGGCGTTAGCCTATTTGGTGGAAACAGGACAAAAGGCGAGTGAAGCATTCAATCCGTATGAATCCTATCCTCAGACATTGGTTAATCTATTGGTGGACGAAAAGAGGCCTTTTGAAGAGATAGAAGGACTCGATGCGCTCAAAGAGAAAGTGGAGGCTGAAGGCATGCGCCATCTTTTCAGATATTCCGGAACAGAGAACAAGATCCGGCTTTTGCTCGAAGGCAAAGATGAGGACAAACTTGAAGTAATGATGGAAGAGTGTAAAACCTTTTTCAAAGGTGCATTGGTTTAATGCGGGCTTTTTTTGTCTTTTTGCTTGTAGCTATAGGCACATTTATCATTGATCAGAACATTAAAATGCTTTTTGTAGAGGGGTACAGCCGTGCAGGAGCATGTATAGACCTGGTGTTGCACTATAACAAAGGTGTAGCTTTTTCTATGTTCTCGTTCGTGGGGCCCTATTTAAAATGGATACAGGCGCTCCTTGTTGTCGGCATACTTTATTTTGTGCTGAAAGAGGGGCATATCAAGCGGTATGCTATTCCTGTTGGGTTACTTGTCGGTGGGGCACTTGGCAACGTGTATGACCGTTTTGTGCATGAGGGTGTCGTGGATTATGTAGCATGGCATTGCGGATTTAACTTTGCAGTATTTAATTTTGCAGATGTGGCAATAGATATTGCGATTGCATGGATCATAGTTATGGTTTATTTTTTTCCTGAAAAATCTGAGGAAAAATGAAACTTTTTTTCTCTTTTTTTCTTTGCTTGGTACTGCTTCAGGCAAATATCTCTTCGGTCAACATTGTTCCTTCTTTAAAAGAAGATCATTTCATGGGTATCAAGATACTTGATCAAAAGCAGCTCTCTTTCGATCAAATAAAGGGTGTGAAGTTTGCTGAACTTTCAGATATCGCATATAGAACAAAAACAAAGACTTTGTATATGGTAGGGGACAAAGGAGCACTGTTTGCTTTTCGTGCAGTATTTGGCAGAAAGATAGATACTTTAGTACCTCTTCGTGCAACAAAATTAAAAAATAAAAAAGGCAAACGGTTTAAAAAATGGAAAAGAGACAGCGAAGGGCTTACGCTTGATGGCAGGGGAAGGCTGTTTATCTCTTTTGAAGGGAAAGC
>JANTHR010000081.1 GCA_024762315.1 Sulfurovum sp. | reverse complement strand
TTATTATAAAGATTTAGTATATTTTGATTTTTCCTAGTCAATAAGTTGTTGTTTACGATACTTTTTACAAAACCAGAAACCGACGGCTTTAGCCTCGTAATATTCGGGACTAAAGTCTCCGATTCCAAGGGGTTTTGTAAAATATTTGTTAAGTTTTTATGATAAAAATTTGTTATATATTTGTGGTTGTGATATGATGTTTTTTGAATGGTTAATAAATATTGTAAATATGGAAATGACTCTAATTTACTTTTAATACCATACTTGTTAACAATATGGGTAAAAAAAAGCATATCTCCTTTTAGTATAGAAGTATGATTGAAATGTATATGGTTTTTGAGACTAACTCTTATATCTTTTTGCATCATAAATCTCCTAATGAAATGGCATTGCTCTCTTTTTTATCACTCTTTTGGTGAATGTTACTAATTTTTTCACACCACTCTTTTCGTTCCCAATGAGGTAGCTGTAAAATTTCTTTCTCACTCCAGTGAAAATAATAGGCAATAAAGGCTACCTCTTCATAAATTTTATCAAGAGGATAGCCTTTTAGTCCGGGGGGAGGAAATTTACCTCCACCGTTTCGCCGCAGTGAGGACACTTTGTTTTGATCGTCAATTCACCATTACCGTTGATGCGCTGATAGAGTTCTTGCAAATAAGTCAAGTCTTCCAGAAAGAGACCTTCAATAATGCCTGGATTCACATCATGTAAACTGCCCAGTTTTGTCACTACTCTTGAAAGAAGAATGAGTGTTAGATAGGCAGGATTGCTCTGCACTCTTGGATCTTTTTGCGGCAGGATCTCATCTGCTGCTGTTGCAAGCCTCATAACACCCTTTTTATGTAAGGTTCCTTCTTCATCTGCATACCCTTTTGGCAGGTTAAATTCATATTCAGTTTGCAAAGCCATACATTATCCTTTTATTTAACTCTTTTCATGCCCTCATGGGCGATCACGATGTTCTCAATGGCTATTTCATTACCTGTTGCTTTGAGATCCGGGGCATCGTACTTGGTGGGCCATGCATTTTCAAACTCCCAGCGGGCAGCAGGCTTTCCTTCTTCATCTAAAATTATAATCGCCATATTTTTTCTGGCATCTTTAGTTTTACCATCTTCAACCAGTTTTCTCCACTTATAGAGATCTAACGAATCCGTTATTCCCCATTTTAATGTAACATCTGCATATTTGATCAGTCCCGGTTGTTTACGAGTGGTAATGGGTTCGTTGCCCTCCCTGTACTCGATCACTGCCTGTGTACTATCTGGAATAGTCACTTCACTAAAACCACCTTGTGCTATACCGTCTATTTCTACCAAATATCTAAAATTTTTATAGGGATCTTTTCTCTCTGCCATTTTTTATCCTTTATTCTGCGTTATTGGTCCATTGAGCGATTCTGAAGATCACAAATTCAGCCGGTTTCACCGGAGCCACACCGATCATTACGATCAGTCTCCCATTATCGATGTCATCTTGCGTCATTGTAGTCCTGTCACATTTGACAAAAAATGCTTCTTCCGGTGTCAGACCCATCAGGGCACCGCTTTTCCAGACACTTTTTAAAAAGTTGCTTATAGTTTGAATGACTCGTGCCCAAAGTATTTCACTATTTGGTTCAAAAACCACCCATTGTGTGCCTTCATCTATAGACTCTTCAAGATAGATGAACAGTCTTCTGATGTTGATATACTTCCACAAAGGGTCACTGGAAAGTGTCCTGGCTCCCCATACTCTGATACCGCGTCCGGGAAATGCACGGACACAGTTGACTCCACGAGGATTAAGAATATCTTGATCACCTTTTGTGACAGGAAATTCAAGATCAACTACACCTCGAACCACTTCATTGGCAGGAGCTTTATGTACTCCGCGTTCTACATCGCTACGGGCGTAAATACCTGCCATATATCCGCCCGGTGGGATAAGCTTTTTCATACCGTTTTGAGGATCTATTATTTTGATCCAGGGATAGTAATATGCTCCATACTTTGTATCAAATTTGTCTCGGGGAGAAACAGTAACCGGCGTTTTTTCAGGTGCATCAATAATGGCAAATCTATCTTTGAGGTTTTCACAATGCGTTATCAATGTAGCGGTTAAACCAGCTAAGTTTCCTGAGTCAGGAGAGTAAAGAATCGAAATATCATCAATTTTCGTAAAAGCTGCTAATCCGGTACTATTTTCTTTATCGTCTTTACCTTGATAATCACCAAGAGTTATATTTGTTTCTTTCCCTCCTGACAATGTGCCGCAGCAAAGCATATAAGAAAATGTATTATCAACAGGATCCTGTAAATCCCAACTTTTTTGAACTGTTGCTGTTTGCGTTGTTCCATCATATGCAATAATGGTATTGGTTTGTTTCTTTCCATCTTTTTCTACAACAACAAACATATCTTTATATGCATCATTAATATTAGAAGCAGTTGTGTCTAATTGAACTGTAGCATTTTTAATGTCGTTATCAGGGGTAATGGTTTTCTCGACAACTTTAAAAATCCTGTAGAAATCATCTTTTTTTGGTTTTGGGTCCGTTCCAAAACTATCAATTATTATGATAGATTTGTCATTAGTATCAGTGTCTTTTATTTTGTATATTTTTCCTTTTGCATCACCGCTAGTGACTTCTAAATAGAAAATATTTGACCCAATATTAATTTCAGAAGCCAATGTGATTTTTTTACTGGAAATGTCTATAGCCTTTATCTCGCCAGATGCTACTTCCTCTTGGACTACCAATACTGTTTTATTAATATCCGCTAATTCTAAAGACTGATCAATGGTAACAACGTTACCGGTATTATCAATATCAATAATTTTTCGTGTCTGTCCATCGAGTGAATTTGTATTAAAAACAATAATCTCATTATTATTGACACCATCTAGATCAGGTAAAGTGATTGCTGCATTAGATGCAGATATAACGCTACCGCCATCTGATTTCGGTTTATTTGTTGAAGTACCTGTTTTTTTTATCGTTATTAAATTCGATATCTCATTAATTTTTTTCTCATAAAAGTTATGAGAACTACTATCCATAGAAAGATCATCATAAACTTCTACAACACTAGGCCTAGGTGTCGATTTACTATCTTCAATCGGATCAAAATAGGGATCTGGCACACTATCTTTCCAATAATATAATGTTAATTTAAATTCTTTAGCAGGATTTTGTGTTCCATTTTCAACTTTAAAAGCAATATTATTGCCCCACTTTCCTCCGCCTACGGCTGTTATCTCAAGTGTATCATTTCCATTTTTATCTTTTAAGATACTACTTGCAGCTGCTGCTGTTGCGTTTGTTATACCTCCAACTATTCGACCTAAATAACATCTTTGACCACCATTTTTAAAGAAACCTTCAACAGCATAGGGAAGATATTTATCTGCACCAAAATAACTACCATACACTCTTTGATACTGTGTCCAACTCGTAACAAAACGTGGGGTTGTAGGTCCCCTTTCAGTTTCGCCCAAAAAACCTACGGTACTTGTGGAGACACCTTCTATCGGTTTTGCACCTATCTCTATCTCTTCTACATATACGCCCGGTGATAAATACTCTGCCATTTTTTCCTCCTTAATTTAGTTTAAGTATTGAGACTATTGACTTTCAAGTGTCTCTTTAATCTCAATCTTTTCTTTGAATTTAGCTGTGATAAAAAAGTATTCAGCAGTACCGCTGTAGTTTTTTAAGCTTAGCAAATCTCCACTTTTTAATTTTCCAATATCTTCTCCAATCAATTTAAATTGGCTACTGCCTGATCTTACATCTTCGAGAAGATGAATATCTGTCAACTCTTCAGGTGTTTCAACCTTTGCACTTTGTATTTCTCTACCTTTTGTATGGGTATACTTTAATACTGACTGAAGTGTAAAAGTACTTCGGTTGTCATGATTATCTACATTGGTTACCCGGCACAATTCGGAATGACCGCCATCACTCAATACAATATAATCATCCGTATGGATGTTTTCTCTATTGATAAGAATGATTTGATTTGTATTTGCCTCTACGTCTTCATCAAGATAGTTAAGAGTGGGGCTTATTTCAATTTTTGACAGAATACAATTATGACTGTCACTGCATACCAGAGAATCTACCGGAGGCTGAACATTTAAAGTGTAATAGTTTTTCTGATCAGGTATACCAAATTTCAATATCTTGGTGAGTACTTGTGCATCTTCAAGATACTTAGCCAGGCTGATTGGAATAGTCACTTTAAGATAAATAACCGGCATAAGATACTGATCCAATGCACTCCAGATCTGCATACCTCCATCTTCTCCTAAAAATTTGGGTCGAATGGGTATGGCAGGAATTTTTGGTATGCTAGATAGTATTTCACCGCTTACGTCATCAGAAAAATATTCTTTCGGTATATAAGCATTATTATATATAACAGAAAGCGTTTCACTTATCCACTTATGTTCTTTTTCTATATTTTTTGCTTCAGTAGACTCTTGAGTGCTGTAAAAAGTTATCATATAGAAAAGATCGATACGGGCATCCGGTTTTTTTCGTTTGATTGATGTATCATGATTCTCTGGCTGCCATTCATTACTTCTAAGTTCTAGATTTTCACGAATATCAAAGAGATAGATACTCATTTTGGGTATGGATGCGGTAGCAGTACCATCGACCCAATCTTTTTTAGGCTTCTGAAATCCTATTTCGCTTTCAGCTACGCTTAGATGATCTGCAAAATATGCTGTTAAGGCTTTGTTGATTGTATTGATCATCTCTGCCATGTGAAGCCAACCTCCTTTTTACTGTCTGTAAATATGATAGCACCAAAGTGTTGCATAAATGTTGCATTTTAGAATATTGGCCAAATTGTTAACGAAGCAATGCAGAAAAATCTGAGTCTTTGTAGGATTTCCCCATTTTAGTAAGTTCTATTTTTAGACCTTCGGCAATATGTTTCATCTGAATTGCACTTTGTTTCTCTGAAGCAAAAAATGCAGCGAATAGGGCACTGTTTCTAATATTGGCACCTGAAAGAGCAAAGTTTTTAGCCAGATAAGTATACTTAACGTTATCATCCAGGGGAGCTTTTGGAGGGAAGACTTTCCCCCATATAAGTTCTCTCATTGATGCATCCGGGAAAGGAAATTCTATAATAAATCGCATACGGCGCACAAAGGCTTCATCGATATTTTTACGAAAATTACTTGCTAGAATCACCAACCCGTCATATTCTTCAATTTTTTGTAAAAGATAACTGACTTCAATATTTGCGTACCTGTCATGTGCATCTTTTACTTCTGTTCTTTTCCCAAAGATGGCATCCGCCTCATCAAAAAAAAGTGCTACACCTGAACCAGCTGCTGCTTCAAAAATTTTGGAAAGATTTTTTTCTGTCTCACCAATGTATTTACTCACAATTTGTGAAAGTTCGATCCTGTAAAGATCAAGGTCGAGAGTATTGGCTAGAATAGAAGCGGCCATTGTTTTTCCAGTTCCGGGAGAACCGGTAAAGAGTATACCCATGCCCTGACTCTGATAATATTTTTTAAATCCCCATTCTTCGAAGACATTAAATTGGTTTTTATAATGAGAAATAGTTGCTTTAAGCTGGTCTTTTTGATTTTGAGGGAGTACGATATCATCCATTCCGTTGGAAGAGTCAATATGCTGGGCAAGGTTTTCCAAGCCTGTTGAAACTCTTTGTTTGCAAATTTCATATATATTTTTCCGGTCTATTGTCTTTCCGGACAACTGATACATCTTTAATAGATGGATGATCTCCTCCATTTCATCTTCATCAAAAGTAAATCGCTGAGCAAGAGCGGGGCTAACTTCTGTAGCCAGTTTTGGATCAATTTCTGTTAGAAAATTTTCCCATAGGATAATTGAATCTGGATAATGTGGTGTACTGAAGTGAAAGGGTAAAAATAGATGAGATTTTGGGAAATCAAGAGGTTTCCATTCTTTTTTGGAAGCAAAAAATGTTAACCACGAGAACCTTTCCACTCCTGAAAAAAGTAATGGTGTATTCAATATACTTTGTTCATGTTCAAAAAAAGTATCGAACTTGTCAAAATACAAAAGTGAACCTGAAAGTATTGCTTCTCGGTATAAAATTACGATCAGGTCACTGAAGGAATCGAAGAATGAAAGTGCAAGTTGTGTGTCAACTATGAGTAGTCCATACTCAAAAGCAGAAGCTATTTCTGATGCAAAAGCAAGTTTTTTCAAATCTGAGCGGCCACAAAGATGAACGGCGAACCTTTGTTCCTTTTTCTCACCTTCTTCAATAATCTTTTTCAGATCCTCCACTTTTTGTGTGTCTACTTGACCAGTTTTTTCTGAACTCAAACGACAGTAAGGCTCAAGATGGCTATCTAAAAAATAGTGTCCAAGCAAAAAGTTTCTCACAGATACTTCAATCCCGATAGGTTGCTGTAAAAGTGATGTACCGTCATTTGATTCAATAAAATTAATCAGATGGAAAATCCGGAGCGGGGAGTAAGATGATAAGTGAGTGATGAATGCCCTTTTCTCATCTTTTCCCTCACACAGAAGTGAAACCAGAAGAGAAAGGGTAGGGTACTTTTTATTCAAATCATTTTGGAGGTAGGCATAAATACGTTCATATTTGACATCGATTTCCGGTGCCACCATAATAAGAAGTGCATATTTTTCTTTCACATCAAGTTGAAAAAGTGTAGCTATCAGGTCTAAGCCAGGTAATGATTCGTTGCTTTCTTCATCGTTCCCTTCTTCTAAAAGTGCATCTATCTCTTCTCTTGTAATATAAAATGGATTGATAGGAGCGATTTCTGTCTTTTTTGAATGATGATCAGGTAACTTCTCTTTTATAATCTTATTTAACATCTGAAAATTAACCATCGTCAATCCTTTTGAAAAAATTATGTAAATTTTATTGGGTCATTGACCCTATTTGTTGTCACTAAAGCACATTAATATTTAGAAATCAGTAAATGTAAAAATACAAGGAAAACCAGCAAATCTTGGGTGAATGTTGTGCTCCACATTAAAACCCATTCAAATTTTCCACTCTAAATTTCAGCTTATCAACCCCTTTGATCTGCTTGATCGTCTCTTCGATCACATTGATGTCATTGTCAAACGAACCGTGCGCCAGATCGGTATAGTCATTTTTAAGTGAAGTTTTTACTTTGCTTTTTGATTTGTCATAGAAAAAGCACTGTATACCTTTGGCATTGTTCATCCATCGTTTCATTTCAGCATATTGTGCAGTGTTGTAAATATCTTTTTTCTTACTATATGCAATATCCCATGATGCTGCCATGCCAAGCAGCGGTGTCTTGTGAATGTCTTCCAATGCCCGGCTGACAAGATAGAGGAGGGATTTTTTATAAAATGCTACACTATCTGCCCTTTCTCTCTCGTCATCCATCATGTGTATAAAAGTTTTATTTTTCCTGATGATCTTTTTTTCATAGGCTTTGATGTAGTGTCTGTTGGCAAATGCTACCGTACATGCAGGGGCATAGAGTGTGAGTGATGCAACCTTCATCTTGCGTTTGGTCAGTTCATCCAGCCAGTGTCCAAAGAGTATGGATCCGGCTG
>JANTHR010000080.1 GCA_024762315.1 Sulfurovum sp. | reverse complement strand
GAACAGAATTTTATAAAGTCATGTTGCAGATTGTATTAATGATTACGGAAGCTCTGTTTGGATCATGTAAAACGAAAATGAAACACACTTTAAATAGTAGAAAATATGGATGCTGTGGAGGAGGTAATAGACTTTTTGAAGACTAATAGGTCACTTTAAAACGTAAATAATAACTGTTCTGTGTATTTCCAAACTCACTCTCTTTGTCTCCTGTGTAAAGCATGGCGCCTAGAGCGATGGATGCATCATCGCAGAGGCTGTACTCTAGAACAGGTGCCATAAAACTGCTTTGGTCTTCTATGTTGCGGATAATGGTCAGCGAACCGTTAATAAGAAGGTTAAAATCATAATATGCAGAATTGCCAAGGTAATCAGAGGAGAGGAAACGGTTGTTACCCAGTGTGCTGCCTTGATGCTTGAGTATTTCATCAAAACTGTAGGTCTTTGAAGAGTGTATCCACTCTGTCATTACCGTGACTCCATTTTTAAAACCATAGTCCAACCCCAGTATGGTTTGATAAAAATCTTTGTCCAAAAGTTTGTCTTTAAAGTAACCGCCTTCACTTCGCCACTCTATTCCTGTGTCAAAAAGATTTCCTTCTATCTCATAGGCTATCATCTGGGCATCGTTGCTTGAAAAAAGATCCAAGGCGATGTCTGCAATTCCGACATTTCCTTTGATCCTGCCGGCATATTTGTAACTGTCATCATGCCGTTTGGCAACCACTCCCATGACTTCACCCAGTTCACCCAGTGCATAGGTATAGGAGAGTGCAAATGTACCGTAGATCTGGTCAGGTTCAAGTGCAAGAGGGTCTCTGGGGTTAAAAAGGTCTGTAGGTGTCCAGATGCGTCCTACCCCCATACTGACCTTTTGCAGACCGAAGAGTACATTGTGCTTTTCATCAGCATATCCGATATTGAAACGGTGAATACGTCCAAAAACTTCGCCATTTCCATAGTTATGCGGATGTGTTTCTATCTCAAAGGGAGTATCGGCTTTGATCGAACGTAAAAATCTGTATTGACTGCTTTGGATGTACTTTTTGCCATAGTAGTTGTCGATGTCCCCTATGAAGCTGAGATACCAGTGCTCTTCTTTGAGTTTGTAGTTGAGTCTTAGTCGGTTGTAATTATAGAATACTCTTTTGTTACTTTCGTAGGGTACGGATGAAAGGGTAAAATTACTGTTTTCAAGACTGTATCCATGTTCTGCCGCTGCTAGACCAAGAGAGAGGATGATCAAAAGTTTAACGATCTTCAATTACTACTCCATCATCCAGCACAATGATACGCTTGGACTGTTCTAGAACATATTTGTCATGTGAGGCAAAAATAACGGTGATATGCTCTTTTTCATTGAGCGTACGTAGCATACGCATAAGACGTTCGCTGTTTTTTGAGTCCAGGTTAGCCGTAGGTTCATCTGCAAGTATGAGTTTGGGACGTGAAGCGACTGCGCGTGCCACTGCCACACGCTGTTGTTGGCCACCGCTGATCTCGCCGGGGAGTTTGTCAAGGATATCCTCAATTTGCAAAATGGAGGCCAGTTCTGAAATGCGCGCATCGATCTCTTTGTCATCAAACTTGAGCAGTTGCATAATAAATCCGATGTTCTCACGAACAGTCAATACCTGTATAAGGTTATAGGCTTGAAAAATAAAACCGATATTTTTCAGTCTCAGTTTGGCCATCTGTGTTTCACTGAAGGCAGATATCTCTTGATCATCCAGAAATATCTGTCCGCTTGTAGGGGTATCCAAGCCTCCTATCAAGTTCAGAAGGGTGGTTTTTCCAGAACCGGATTCACCGCTAAGCGTAGTGAATTCTCCTTTTTTGAATGTCAGATTGATATCTGTCAGGGCTTTGACCTCCTTGGGGGTATTGGGGTAGAATGTTTTGTAGATATGTACGAGTTTCATAACATCTTTCCTTGTATGATCTGTATAGGTTTGATCCTTTTAAGTATGTGCAGAGGCCATAGTACTGAGAGCAGGGTAGCAAAAAATACAGCGAAAAAAGCTTGAAAGAAATAATAAAAATGTATATCTGCATACATTATGGCACTATATCCGTACAATTCCAGCCCAGCTTTGAAAGAGCGAAGATCGATTCCTGCTGTTGCCATATAGATAAGCAGGATCCATCCCAGGAAAGTACCTGCAATATAACCGATCAAGCCTAAAAAAGATGCTTCCAGAAGGATCTGGGTCCTTACCATTTTGTAAGGGGTGCCGATGGCAAGCATGATGCTGAACTCACGAATTCGCTCCAAAACAGAAACAAGGATCACGCCAAAGATCCCCAATGCAGCAATGATAAATACGATCGCATAACTTGTCAAATTGAAAATATCCATAATGTCCCGCATTTGTATCAACAGAGGGTATAGCTCGTCCCAGCGAAGTATATCTGCATATGGAAACAGTATTTGCAGTTCCTTTTGCACTTTTTTGATGCTATCTGCTTCTTTGATTCTCAGTGCAATCTGCGTTGCACTCTCTGTCAGACCCAGAAACTGTGAGATGTTTTCCATAGAGACAAAAACAGTGTTTTCATCAAGGGAGGGATTTCCGGTTTTGAAAATACCTGAGATCCGAAATGAGATAGCGTTTATCTCTCCGTTTGCGTCCTGTGCGGTAAAGATGAGACGATTGCCTACTTTAAGATGGAGTTTATCGGCCAGGGCTGATCCGACCAAAGCGCCCTTGTTTTTTCTGCCGAAGCTGTATGTCCCTTTTGTAATAAAAGTATCAAACCGGCCAAAGCTCTTTTCATTTTCCAAAGAGATCCCCTTCAGGGTCCCTCCAAGTGATTTGTGTGCCGTTGCGATGAGTCCCTCTTGTTCCAAACGGACGGAGTAGGTACTGATCTCTTTGATCCTGGAGAGTTCCTCTTCTACCTGTGATACATGGCTTAGTATGTGATCAAGACTTTTATCTAAACGATACTCTTTAGCATACAGGGAGATCTCTCCGGAATCACTTCGGATGGTGGTATTGATCAAATGGGTGATCATACCGTCATATAGACCCTGAAGAGCAAGCAGACCGCTAAGACTCATTATGATCATCAAAATGACCAGCAAGGAGCGTGCTTTTCGTCGCCAGAGATTCAGCCAGGCAAGGTGATGAGCTATCTTATACATATCGTATCGCCTCCATTGCCGTAAGTTTGTTGATCTGGGAGACCGGATAGATGATGGATGCAAGATTGAGTACAAAGATCGTCAGGGCATTCCATGCTATGGTAAAAAAATCAAAATGCGTAGGGATCTCGTCACTGACCACGCCATACTCCCTATAGGTCTCGGCTATACCGGATATGACGATAGGATGCAGTTCATAGTAATAGGCAATGGAAGCTCCGATGATCGTACCTATCACTATACTGAATGTTGCCAGGAGCAGTATTTCGGCAAACAGCATTCCAAAGATATCTTTTGAAGTCAGCCCCAGGGCACGCAGAAGTCCTATCTCTCTGATACGTGTATAGATATTGACATAGGAAAATATCATGATCACAAAAAAGATCACCAGAAAAAAGATAGAGATAGAGATATAGCCAAAAATGGAGTCTACCAGCATTGCCTGTACAAGAGCAGATAAAAGGTTTTTCCAGTTAACCGCTTCATAAGCCGAGGGTAATTTATGCTGCAATGCTGTGGTGGCCCGGTCGATATGGTCGTTATCATGAAAGGTCAGTGTAAAATAGCTTGCTTTATTGTCGCTTAGCATAATGGTGTCAAGATAAGGTTTATTGACGAAAGCTGATTGTGCATCAAAATCAAAAAGTCCGGTTTTAAAGATCCCTTTGACGGTAAAAAGGTCAGCGGCGATCGAGTAGTCGATGGAAGAGCCTACCAAGGATATCTGGCTGCCTATATCTACTTTCAAACGCTTTGCAAGCTCATTTCCCAGATAGATAGCATGGGTATCGTGATTATCAAGATAACGGCCTCTGACAAGAGAGCTCTCCAGTTTGCTTAATCTCTTTTCGGCAGAAGGTATAATGCCGGTGATCATGCTGCCTACAGATGTTTCACCGGCAGAGAGCAGGGCATAGGTCTCAAATCTTGGGGCATACGCTTTTATGGCACGCTCATTTTTGAGTATGCTGTCAATGATATTCGCATCTTCTATAAGATGTCCATAGTCACTTTCTTCTCTGTATCCTTTGAGGTTCACATGTGCATACCCGGTATATATCTCCACAGAATTTTTTATGATCTGTTGATGAGAACCATCCATCAAAGCAACATAGGCGATAAAAAAGATGGTGGCAATGGTACTCAGAAGTATGGTAGTAACACTCCGTCCTTTTGATTTGGTTATATTCTTGAAGGCGAGTGATAAGAGCATCCACTCTACCTTGAATAGCGCTTCAGCGCATGTTTGGTGAAGTAGGAAGGATCGATTTTTGCATCATAGTTTATCTTCTCAAAGATGATCTTTGTACGATTTTTCTTTTTGTTTGCATCAAGAGGTTTGAGCTCCATGATCATAGGTATCTTGTGTGATCCGTGTTTCTCCACTTTGGAGAAGGTCATAACCCTGACTTTTTGCATCATGTCATCATAGTAGGTCTCTTTTGCAGGCACACTGTTTTTTAAGTCAACATCAACGATGATCTTTCCCCAGACCACAGCAGCATTCTCTTTTGGAATTAACTCCAAGGTTGCCAGATCGGCTTTTCTTGAGAGGATCTTTGCGTTGTAGTCTTCTTCCAACGAGCTCTCTTTGACCATGTCATCATTGGTAAAGTCGCTTCCCATCCAGCTTTGCAGCATCATTGATGGAGGAATCTTGATGGTGCGCTCTATCTTAGGGATGTACTGCCACATCTGGTTGTCTATTTTTAGAAAAGTGATACCCCTGTCTTTCTTGGGGTAGAGTATTTTGATGAAACTTTTTTTATTGCCTTTGGACCAGGATTCTATCTTAACGGTACGTTGTCCTCTTTTGCTTGTGACTATCATTTGCATGGTTGCATACATATAATCACCACGTAGATTTTTCTCAAGTTTTTTAATGATGTTCTGTGCTTCGCTGGCATGTAGTGAGAGGGTGATCAAGAGTAAAGTTAATAGTCGTTTCATGGGCACTCTTTTTTGCAATTATATCAAAATAGATATTCGAATAAAATACATTTAACCCCAGCCTAAATTTAATCATATAAAATAACACAATGAATCAACAAAAATCTTATGTCTTTTTACAAAAGCAAATTTTACTGCTATTAATACTCTCTCTGGTTCCCGGTTTGGCCTATATCGGACTTGGATGGATGAGTGGTGTAGTAATGCCGGCACTGGTCTGGTATAGCTTGAATGTATTGGTATCATTATGGGGATGGCAGCTTTATAAGCGATATCAATTAGAACAGATGGATAGAGCGGAGATAAAAAGTTGGTATCAGAAACTTACAATATTTTACTATATTATTTTTGGCTTATGGACTGTTATCTTTCTTTTGTATGCAGGAGAAGTGGAGAGTAAACTGCATTACATTGCTATATTTACACAGTTGGGTGCATCTGTAGTTGCATCAGCACTTCTGATTTCAGAGAGAAAACTTTTTATCCCTGTTCTGTGGATACTTATGCTGCCTCTAATAGTTTATTTTGCATTGATAGGTGAGTGGTACGGTTATATACTTTCACTTTTTTCCATGATCTATTTGGGAGTATTACTCTATGCCTCAAATAATAGTAATAAAATGATGCAAAAGAATTATTATTATGCACAACATGATGCTTTGACAAATTTGTACAACCGCCGTTATTTTTCAGACTTTATGGATCAATTGATAAAAAGGATTAAAGTATCTAAAAAATATGCGTATATCTTGCTTATAGATCTTGATCATTTTAAAACGATCAATGATTCACTGGGTCATGATGTAGGAGACAAGCTTCTTCAAGCTGTTGCCAAACGTATTGGAAATTTCTGTAAAGAAACACATACAGTAGCACGACTGGGTGGGGATGAGTTTGTGATTGTGAGTCCAGAATATAAAAATGAAATGCTTTGTATGGAAATAAGAGAGTCGTTCACGGAAAAATTGCTGGCTATCCTAAAGGAACCTTACGTCATTGACAAGCATCATTTGTATATCAGTGCGAGTATTGGTGTAAATAAACTAACAAGTGCATCCGAAGATGCAAGTCAGTTTATGAAAGAGGCAGATATCGCTATGTATGAAGCTAAGTCAAATGGACGTGATGGAATTATACTGTTTAACAAGGGCCTGGCAACACGTGCGGAACGATATCTTGAAATAGAACGTAATCTTTATTTTGCTTTAGAGCATGAAGAGATTAAACTACATTACCAGCCTCAGTTTGACAGAGAAGAAAGAATAATCGGTTGTGAAGTCCTTGTACGCTGGGAAAATTCGGAATTAGGCTCTGTTACACCTATAGAATTTATTGTTATCGCAGAGAAAACAGGTTTGATCATTGAATTAGGGAATTATATTCTTGAAGAGGCATTTAAAACACTTCAGGACTGGGATGATAAAGGGATAGTATTGGAACAGTTTTCTATTAACATCAGTGTTAGGCAATTCTTTCATAGCTCTTTTTTGGCGGATGTAGAACATTTATGTGAGAAATATCTAAATAAGAATACAAGAAAAAAAATTATTTTTGAAGTAACCGAAACACTTCTGATTGAGGACATTGGAAAAATTGTTGCGATCATGGAGAAGCTTAAATATTTGGGTATCTCTTTGTCTATGGATGATTTTGGAACAGGGTATTCTTCTTTGGGTTATCTTAGAGAAATGCCTATAGATGAGCTGAAGATCGATCGTTCTTTTGTAGGACATTTAGGCAAAGAAGCGTCAGATGAACTGATGATCACAACTATCCTATCTATGGCAAAAATATTTGATCTTAAAGTAGTTGCTGAAGGTGTTGAGACAGAAGAACAATTTAATTTTTTGGTGGAAAACGGCTGCGATATCTTTCAGGGATTTTATTTTTCAAAAGTATTGACAAAAGAAGCATTTGAAAAGAAAGTTAGCTAAAAAAGTGAAGCGTATTTTAAATTAAAAATAATATCCATAGTTAGTTTTTTGTTATAATGTAGCAATACCGAAATAAAAAGGAGCTACTATGGAAAAGCCGATGATCGCTGACAACAATCCTATTAAAACTTCTCTTGAAGCGGGGAAAGAGTATTTTTACTGTACCTGCGGACGTTCAAAAACACAACCGTTCTGCGATGGAACTCATAAAGGTACCTCTTTTACTCCTTTGCCGTTTACTTCAAAAGCCACTACACAAAAATGGATCTGTGCATGTAAGCATACAAAAAGTCCACCTTATTGTGACGGCAGCCATCAGAAGTTCAGCACTGAGGATGTTGGAACAGTTCCTGGATCATAATGCACTTTTGCAATCTTGACTTTTCTATACTTATATGATATTATGAAACAAAGTTGAGTCATTAACCATAAAGGTTAAGTGCAGAAGGAATAAAAATGACGTATCATGAAAATATGAAATATTATAAAAAAGTAGAAGGGAAAGAGAAGATCACCTGTCTTTTATGTCGGCATTATTGTCAGATGAAAGAAGGGCAGGTAGGTATATGCGGTGTCAATAAAAATGAGAATGGTGAACTTAAAAATCTTGTATATGGGCATCCTATAGCCTTAAATGTTGACCCTATA
>JANTHR010000079.1 GCA_024762315.1 Sulfurovum sp. | reverse complement strand
AGCTCAGTTGGTAGAGCGCTACCCTTACAAGGTAGATGTCACAAGTTCGAGTCTTGTAGCGACCACCATGACAATGTATTTATGCGGCGGTAGTTCAGTTGGTTAGAATACCTGCCTGTCACGCAGGGGGTCGCGAGTTCGAGTCTCGTCCGCCGCGCCACTACATTGTTGACCCGTTAGCTCAGTTGGTAGAGCAATTCCCTTTTAAGGAATGGGCCCTAGGTTCGAATCCTAGACGGGTCACCACTTTAACATTTCGACTGTATGGATCTAGATGACCCTTTCATCTAGTGGCCAAGGATACTGCGTTTTCAACGTAGAGACAGAGGTTCAAATCCTCTAGGGGTCGCCATATTACAGTTTTCGGTCGCTTAGCTCAGTTGGTAGAGCGCTACCCTTACAAGGTAGATGTCATAAGTTCGAGTCTTATAGCGACCACCATGATATTTAATATCACTTTTAACAAAAAAGATATAATCTTTTTTCAGAGCACTAGTGCGAGAGCAGTCTGCTGAAGACAACTCAGTGTTAGCGTAGTAAAGATGGACTTTGTTCATTTTGCGTTCTTTTTATATGGTTGCGGCGGTAGTTCAGTTGGTTAGAATACCTGCCTGTCACGCAGGGGGTCGCGAGTTCGAGTCTCGTCCGCCGCGCCACTTCTTTTAAATACAATCACAAATTCTAATAATATGCGGACATGGTGAAATTGGTAGACACGCTAGATTCAGGTTCTAGTGGGAGCAATCCCGTGGAGGTTCGAGTCCTCTTGTCCGCACCAAACAGATACAATCATTTTATTTTTCGATTATAGGTTATATTTTATAAGGATAACTCTATCATATATCCGTGTTGTACCCTTACAACACCACAAATATGAATTGCAAAAAGAATTTAGGTTTATATTATCGATATTGTCATGGGACAACACCTACGATAGCGTATCATCTATCGATGGATTTATATTTATTTTAGAGGTTATGCTGAAGTAGGCATTCCCACCGAGGACGGATGGGAACGAGAGAATGAATAATGCTATCTATTTTTCCCGAATGCATCACTGGGGATAAGGATCAGACACAGAAATACGATCAGGTCAAACGATTGAACGATTAAACTTGCTGTATTGGCATGTGTTCCTGCAGTACTTATAGCGGTACCTTCTGCCGTTTTAACAATGGCTGTACTCACTTCCATGGATTGAGAAGGGAAAAGTATATTTAACACTATCGAGACAGCAATGATACCAAGGATCGTCCATACGGCAGGCAAGCCCATGTCACGTATTCGCTTTGCCAGTATATTGATCTGTGCAACCATCATGGCAAGCATGAAAAATACAAAGCCGACTATAAACGCAAGACCAAAATGATCCATCAGCATTGCCTGAATTGCAAAAATGTCTCCTCCCATGATCTTCTCTGTAGCTCCTACAGCGAGTATGGCACCAAAAATAATGGCAACAAACAATACCATCAGTAAGAGATAATACCCAAGATACGCCAGTCTCTTGAGTCTTCCGTTACCCCACTCTCCAAAATAGATTTTTAACATAGTATGCCTTTTTCTTTAATTTCGCAGACGGATACGTACAGACTCTTCGTGTGCCGTCAACCCCTCAGTATTCGCTATCATCGCACACTGTTCACCTATCTCCTCCATACCCTTTTTGGACATAGAAATAATAGATGATTTCTTTAAGAAGTTCTCAACACTTAACGGTGAGTAGAACTTAGCTGTTCCTCCTGTAGGAAGAGTATGGTTAGGCCCTGCAACATAGTCACCTATGGGTTCAGGAGTATTCTCACCTAAGAAGATGGCCCCTGCGTGTTTGATACTGTCTAGCAGACTCATAGGGTCTTTGGTTACCACTTCCAGGTGCTCCGGAGCTATCTCATTCATAAGGGCTATGGCTTCATCCATATCTTTTGTAACGATAATTGCCCCTCTCTCTTCTATGGACTTTCTGGCGATCTCTTCACGGCTGAGTGTGCCTAAAAATTCTTCTACCTTGTCACTTACCTTATTGGCAAGTTCATCATCAGTAGTGATGAGAATAGAAGATGCCATCTCATCATGTTCTGCCTGGCTTAACAGATCTATGGCAAGGTAATCTTCTCTTGCAGTCTCATCTGCCAAGATACCTATCTCAGAGGGGCCTGCGATCATGTCTATGTTTACTTCACCGTACACTAACTTTTTAGCCGTTGCTACAAAAATATTTCCAGGCCCTGTGATGACATCTACTTTTGGGATGGTCTGAGTACCATATGCCATCGCACCGATGGCAGAGGCTCCTCCTACTTTGTAGACTTTCGTTACTTTACAGAGGTGACAGGCAGCAAGAAGCAGTTCGTTGATCTCATTATCCGGTGTAGGTGTACAAACGACTATCTCCTCTACCCCTGCAACCTGAGCAGGGATGACATTCATGAGCAAGGAACTAGGATATGCTGCTTTCCCACCGGGGATGTAGAGCCCTGCTCTGTCTACTGCTGTCACTTTTTGCCCGAGAATGGTTCCGTTGGCTTCGGTGTCCATCCAGGTCTTTGGCATCAGTTTTTGATGATATGCTTCAATTCTATCATAAGCTAAATGTAGTGCATCACGAAGTGTCGGGTCTATGTTTTCATAGGCTTTTGCCATCTCATCCGTACTTACGAGAAGTTCAGCATCATCCTTGGGTTCCCATCTGTCAAACTTTGCAATCTGTGCTTTAAGTGCCGTGTTACCTTCAGTCTGTATCTCTTTAAGTAGACCGGAAACAATACTTGTCACACCCTCTATGTCCATCTTCCCACGTTCTAAAAGCTCACTAAAGTTTGCTTCAAAAGTATCGTCACTGCTGTAAAATATTTTCATTTTCTATCCTATTGGTGTTGTGAGGGCACAACACCCTACATCAACTATTCACTATTCGTTATTAACTATTCACTGATAGATGGATATTTCCGTCTATACCTTGGGAGCATACTCTCATTACCTAGCACACCGCCTTGGTGTATGTAGAGTATGGGTTTGTTTAAAACCTCAGGGTGGGCAAGCAAAGTTCGCCACCCTAGAGGGTCATAAAGCAGGTCAAAGACCACTCCCGTTTGTTGCTGTAATTTTAGCCAAATTTTGTAATTTTCTCTATAAAGTTTTCCAAAATGATGTTTTTTCTCCAAAGCTAAAATGGTCGGATGTTGTTTTTCATTATCTTCTAACTCTGAAAATTGCTTTTTTAGATAGGTACTATCTCCTACACAAGGAGTCGTATATACGTGAGCGAGGAGTGAGGAGTGAGGAGTGAGGAGTGATTTTTGAAGGTACAGCGCTGTTGTACCTGTGCCTGATGGCAAGAAAATATTCAATTCATTAATATTATTTTCTTTTTGCCAGTCTATGATCTCTTGTGCCAAGATTTTAATGCCATACTCTGCTTCTTTTTGTCGTCCACCCTCTTCAATAAAAAGCACATCTTCACCAAACTGCTCACTGCCAACTGCCAACTGCTCACTAATTTTCATACCATTTTTCAAAGCTCCTGCATAATTCCCATGAGGGTTCTCTGTCAGATAATCGGCAATATGATCCACAAAATATTCAAGCTCCCACCCTTTCATCTTGGCAAGTACAGAAAGCGAATACATCGCATTGGACTGCACAGAACCATAAGAGACGACTTTTTTAATATCTGGAAAATCATTTTGGAGAAAATAGTAAAATTTACGGGCTTTATTCCCGGAGAAATCTGGGTGCAAAAGATCATCACGCTTCAAATAAAAAGAGTGACCTTCAAAAGATATAGTTGCAACAGGAGAAGAGTTAAATGACATAAAATCCCCTCTTAATCATGCGAATGCATGCCTGTCTCTACGAACACCCTTGAAAGCAGAGCGATTTGAGAATAGAGACGACTTTTGTTTTACTTTTCTAGAAAAGTAAAGAGAAAACAACGCCACAGTTAAACTAAAAGGAAATTGATCAAAAAAAGAAAGCGAAACGTTAATTTCGCCCTATACAGTTCAAATCCTCAAATGCCTGTTCAAGTCTTGCAATCATAGACTCTTCTCCGGCCCTCAGCCACTTACGTGGATCATAGTAACTTTTATTTGGTTTATCTTCACCATCCGGGTTGCCTATTTGTCCCTGCAGATAGTCATGATAATATTTTTCATACTTTCTTACACCATCCCAGAATGCCCATTGTGTATCCGTGTCGATGTTCATTTTCACCACACCGTAACCGATTGCCTCACGAATATCTGAAAGTTCACTTCCTGAGCCACCGTGAAATACAAAATTCACAGGTTTTTTAGCTGTATCGAACTTCTCTTCTATGAATTTTTGAGAGTTATCAAGAATTTTAGGTGTCAATGTTACATTCCCGGGTTTATACACACCGTGTACATTACCGAATGATGCGGCTATAGTGAACTTATCGGAAACCTTCATTAACTCTTCATAGGCGTATGCCACCTCTTCAGGCTGCGTATAGAGAAGTGAATTATCGATATGTGTATTATCGACACCGTCTTCTTCACCACCGGTCACTCCCAGCTCAATCTCAAGTGTCATACCCATTTTACTCATACGCTCCAAGTAAGCTTTACAAGTAACGATATTTTCTTCTATAGGCTCTTCGGAAAGATCTATCATATGGGATGAGAAAAGCGGAACACCGTGTGCTTTAAAATGTGCTTCACTTGCATCAAGCAGGGCATCAATCCAGGGAAGCAGTTTTCTTGCTGCATGGTCGGTATGAAGTACTACAGGCACACCATATGCTTTCGCTACAGTATGCACATGCTGTGCACCCGATATTGACCCCAGTACAGCAGCTTCATCGGAGGGGAGTCCCTTTCCTGCATAGTAGGCTCCGCCCCCGTTTGAGAATTGTACGATAACCGGAGAATTTACTTTTTTGGCTGCCTCAAGTACTGCATTGATGGAAGATGTGCTTACTACATTTACAGCAGGAAGCGCAAAGCCCTCATCCTTGGCTACTTTAAATAATTGTTGCAGGTCATCACCTGTGACCACACCCGTCTTTATCACATCCAATACTTTTGTAGACATTTACGGCTTCCTTATTTAAGATTAATTCACTTTTATTTTTGCATTTTTCATGAGTCTGCTAACAACTTTTTCCTGTTTAAGCTGCATTTTAATACTGTTTTTCACTTTACTGAACGCAGGGATCTTTTTCTTGCTCTTTGCTTTTTTAGCTGCGGCTTTCATCTGGTTATATGCTTTTTTCGCTTCTTTGTCAGATACTTTCGTTTTTGACATTTTTTTCTGCATCCAGAAACCTGCAAGTGCCGCTTCTTTCTCTTTGGCTGTTAAACCTTTTCTTGATGCTGCTGCAACCAATTTACTCGGAGCCATCATTGTGATCAATTGTTTTTTGCCTTCTTTTGGAAGTTTACTCCAAGTCATTTTACCTTTGGTAAGTACTTTAAGTGCCTTATTTGCTTCCTTCACAGTAATTTTCATACCGTTTACCGTACCGGCTGTTTTTGCTGATACTGTTGCTGTTGTAAGGACCAATGCCAATCCCAATGTTGCTAAAAGTTTTTTCATTTCTGTTTTCCTTTGATTTGATTCTTATTATTTTACCCAATATTTGTAAAATTGTTAATTAACTGCCGTTTATCTGCTGCTATTTCTTTGTTGCATTTAGCTCTTTGGAAGGATCGACGATCTTCGCTTTGCTTTTAAGCTCTTTTGCCACCTCTGCTATTTTCATAGAGAATTGCTTTTGTTTCAACGATGCGATGATCCTATCTTTGACCTGCGCATAAGGAGTAGGTTTTGCATCTGATTTTCCTTCAAGATAGATCACATGGTAGCCAAATTGTGTTTTTACCGGTTTTGTCGTGATCTTTCCTACCTCCAGACCCCATACTGCTTTTGAAAATTCAGGAACCATTTGACCTTTAGAGAAGTTACCGAGATCTCCGCCTTTGGGGCCGGAAGGTCCTGTAGATTTTGCTTTTGCCAGTTCAATGAATTTTGTTTTAAGTGCTTCACCGCCCAATGATTTAAGTTCATCAATGATCGCTTGTGCTTCTTTTTCGGTTTTCACTAAAATATGTCTGGCATGCACCGTTGCTTTTTGCATGAATTTTTTGGCATTCTTATCGTAAAATTCTTTGGCTTCACTGTCACTTACCACGGTATTATCCATCTGTGACTTCATCCACATATTGACAAGAAGCTCTTTTTTGATCTTTTCCATATTTTCAATGAATTCAGGTTTTTTGTCAATACCTTCTTTTTTTGCCAATTCAGTAAAAAGTGCTTTCTCAACGAGTCTCTCTTTGATCATGTTTTGCTGTGCTTTGTCCAATTGGGAAAAATGTGCATTGGGTGCACTCGCATTGACAAATGCTTCAGCATCCTGCTTTGTGATATTTTTACCATTGACTGTAACAAGTATGTCTGATGCGACTACGGATGTTGCCAGAACGGCAACAGTAAGCAGTGAGGTTTTTGCTAGTTTTAACATTATTCTAAATCCTTTGATAATTAATACTTGGCAGTATATCTGCACAAGTTAAACAAATCATTAATGAATGGAACTTGTGCTAAGATTGCCAAAAATAATCGTAGGACAAAATCGTGGAGAAAAAGCGTAAAAGCGTAAAGAAAGCAAGCAAAAAGGAAGTTGAAGAGATCAAAGCACTCTTTCTGAAACACTACCCGGACTCTGTTACAGAGCTTAAATACCGCAACCTCTATGAGCTCCTTGTCGCAGTTATGCTCTCTGCACAATGTACAGACAAACGGGTCAATATCATCACCCCTGCACTCTTTGAAAAATACCCCGATCCCGTTTCTTTGGCAAATGCCGATCTGGAAGATGTCAAAGAACTTATTAAAAGCTGTTCGTTTTTTAACAACAAAGCCAAGAACCTCATCAAAATGGCACAGTCAGTGATGGAGAATTATGAAGGGGAAATACCTCTTGAGCGTGATGAACTGGTCAAACTTGCAGGCGTGGGGCAAAAAACAGCTAATGTTGTGATGATAGAGTATACCGGAGCCAACCTCATGGCGGTCGATACACATGTCTACCGTGTAGCACACCGCTTAGGCCTTTGTGATGCTCCCACAGCTATTAAATGTGAGGAGGAGTTGAGTAGAAAATTCAAAACCGACCTGCACCTGCTCCATCAGGCGATGGTACTTTTCGGCCGCTATCGGTGTAAAGCACTCAAGCCCGAGTGCGAGGGGTGCTTCATGGAAGCACACTGCAAAAGCAAGGAGAGTTTTAAAGTCTAATTCTCAGCATGTGTTCTTCTGTGGTAACGCTCTACAACTTCAGGATCATGGTGCAAGTTGATCTTTGCGTCTTCTTTACCTTCATAATCTATTTTTGAAAGTACAAAACGTATCGATTCGAGTCTGGCTTTCTTTTTATCATTACTGTCCACAATGATCCATGGAGCAAATCCTGTATGGGTTCGGCTGAACATCTCCTCTTTATAATGGGTTACTTTGTCCCACATCTCCTGCGCTTTCTGGTCCACCGGGCTTAGTTTCCAGTGCTTAAGTGGATTGGTCATACGTTCTTTAAATCTTTTTTGTTGATTTTCTTTCGTAATAGAGAACCAGAATTTGATCAAGATGATCCCGTCATCCATGAGCGCATGTTCTATTTCCGGTACTTCTTTCATGAATTTCTCATACTGCTCAGGCGTACAAAAGTTAAAAACAGGTTCCACGATGGCACGGTTATACCAGCTTCTATCGAAAAATGTGATCTCTCCCGGATTTGGCAAGTGCTGAAAATAGCGCTGAAAATAAAATTGTCCCGTTTCCACTTCCGTAGGTTTTTGCAGTGCCACAACCCTGAATTTTCTGGGATTAAGATACTGGGTAAAACGCTTAATGGCTCCACCCTTCCCTGCGGCATCCCGTCCTTCAAAGATGATCATCACACGTTTTTTATTATCATAAACCCAGTTCTGCAGTTTGATCAGCTCTACCTGTAACTCTTTCAATTCATTTTCGTACTCTACGTTACGTGTGATCTTCGCAAGTTTTTTCTTGTTCATCAGCTGAGACAGCCCGCTTTTGGTTCTCAGTAAATGAAAATTCTGTTCAAGTTCTTTGAGGATCTCTTTTGATTTTTTATCTTC
>JANTHR010000078.1 GCA_024762315.1 Sulfurovum sp. | reverse complement strand
TAGGTCAGATGACTACGGTAACAGATGCAGAGGGCAATGTAGTCACCTATACCCACGACATACTTGGAAACATCACGAAAACAGTGAATGCCATGGGACATGCAGTTGTCTATACGTATGACAAGTCAGGTCGACTGCTCTCTTTGAAAGACCCTGTGGGAAACACCACGACATACCAGTATGATGAATATGGTCGGCTTTCAGTCACTACCCGCCCTGATGGACGGACTTTCACCTATACCTACAATACCCTTAATCAGATCACGACAGTCACTGACAGTGCCGGACGGCAGACTACCCTTGAGTACGATGCATCCGGGAACATAACGAAAATCGCAAGAGGAGATGCCTGGATCAGTTATGTCTATAATGGAAGGAATGATCTAACAGAAATTAATTCGGACTTTTCTCACAATGGACGTAATCTGCGTTACTATGATGAAGATGGTCGATTGATCCAAGACTGGTTTAGGGATCGTGTTTATTATAGTTACGATGCCGATGGCAATCTCGCCACTATAAAGGTCAACGACAAGACGATCACCTACACACGCAATTCATTGGGACAACTCCAATCTCTAAGTGATGGAGGCAACACTTTTTCTTTTTCATATGATGAAAACAACCAACGCAAAAGCATCACCTATCCTAATGGCTTGCAGACAACGATGACTTACAATGCCGCCACACAGCTAACTTCACTAAATGACGGATTGAAACAGAATAGTTATAACTATAATCCCAATGGGATGCTAACCCAAAAAACGGTTGACGGTACAAGCAAATCCTATACCTATGACAGTATCAACCGGGTCATCAATGCGGGGACGGAGAACTACAGTTATAATACGGCGGGTAATATTTTAAATAACGGGGCAACCTATGACGAAAAGACGTACAAATTACTTTCGACGAATCAGTATACTCTTGAGTATGATGCCTTCGGCAATCTGACCAAAAAGACCGACAAGACAACCGGTGATTACAAGGTCTATACATGGAACGACTGGGATATGCTTATGAAGGTCGAAAGTTTCGATAACAATGATATATCGACTAAAAAGATCGAATATACTTATGATCCTTCGGGACGACGCGATACAAAGACAATTGATGGAAACCGCTATACATATAATAACTATGGCGACACTCCGATTTCTATGAATAATAACGGGAATTACAGTTGGTTCCTCTATGACGAGGGGATAGACCGGCCATTGGCAATTACAAACGATGCTGATGGTGAAACCTACTTTTACCACCGCGACTATCTTGGTTCGGTCACAGCTCTGAGTGACAGCAGCGGGACTGAAGTGGAGAGCTACAGCTACGATGCCTACGGCAAAACGACTAAAAGCTCGACCGTTGATACCGGTAACCGTTTCGCCTTTACCGGCCGGGAGATGGATGATGAGGATCTTTACTACTACCGGGCACGTTATTACGACCCGACGATTCAACAGTTCCTGAGTGAAGATCTGATAGGATTCGCTTCCGGGGATTTCAACTTTTATCGGTATGTTTTAAACAGTCCTGTGAATTATATTGACCCTTATGGATATGGATTTTGGGGAACTATAGGTTCGATGGCTGCAGGAGCAACTGTGGGTATACTTGCAACAGGTGCAGCTATTGTGTCAGCTCCTGCAGCTATAGGTGCAGGTGCGGGATTGGTTATTTACACCGTAGGCAAAGGTATGTATGATGCCGGTCAGACTATGAAAACAATTATCAAGAAAAAGAAAGAAAATGCTACAATTGAAGATCCAATAGATCGCTATGAAGCTAATAAAAAAATCAATAGTTGGGGATTAAAAAAAGCTAAAAAATTAACAGAAGATCTTGCAACTGCTCCAGGAACAGGACTTGGAGGGGCTCCACTTACCTCAGTTGAAGATGTTATTGTAACCGTCATAAATGCTGCAGCTGGAGATACAATATACTCGTCTGACTATCATAAAAAACGAAAAAATAATCATAAAAACCCATGTCATTAGAAAAGTTTTTTGTTTTTTCTCGTTCCATCTCTCCTGAGATGGAATGCATAGAAAACAAGACTAAAAATACAACTAACTATTGAAAAGAAAAAGTTGTGTAGATTGATAAAACTGCATAGCTGTTCCGCCTCAAAAGAGGAGGGAAAAAGAGAGAAATATAAAATTTCAAAAAGGTACATCTGAATATGAGAAATTTGCTTATCATACTGCCAATAGCATTTTTAACTATCTCCTGCACCAACAATAAACCCCAAAACGAAGTCGTCATCTACACTTCAGTAGACCAGATCTTCTCTTCAACAATCCTAAAAGCGTTTGAAAAAGAAACTGGCATTCGCGTGAAAGCAGTCTACGACACGGAAGCCTCCAAAGCAGTCGGTTTGGAGAAGCGCCTGTTGGCGGAGAAGAAGCATCCTCAAGCAGACCTCTTCTGGAATTCGGAAAATCTTCGGACAGCAAGACTGGATGAGCATGGTATTTTTCGTGAACAACCTAAAAAGATAGAACTGTATGAGCAAACAAATACTCCGTACTTTTCAGATAGGAAAAGCTGGTACGGCATGGGCATACGATCAAGAGTTTTCATCGTCAATACTGACTTGCTTAGTGAGGAAGAGTACCCTACCAAACTAGAAGATCTGACAGATCCAAAGTTCAGAGGTAAAGTTGCCATCTGTAACCCTCTGGTCGGTACGGCTTCAGCACAATTTGCTTCGCTGTATGCCAAGTGGGGAGAAACGCGTTTCATTGACTTTCTAAAAGCATTGAAAGCAAACAAGGTTGCAATACTTGCTGGAAACTCTACGGTAAAAAGTGCTGTAGGAAATGGAGAGTACCCTTTTGGACTGGTCGATACAGATGATGCACTCGTAGGCATAGAACAGGGGCTACCTCTAAAAATGCTCTACTATGATCAAGAGAGTGATGGTGTATTTGCATTTTATCAAACGCTTGGTATCTTAAAAAAAGGACCTAACCCAATAACAGCTCAAATACTGTTCGATTATCTTTTTAATGCTTCAACAGAAGATACATTGATCACAATGAATGCAGTGCAATTTCCTGTTTTATCTAAAAATGCACTGCATAAGAAGCCTATTATGTGGTCACTACCTCCCGCAAAAACTGAGTCTTCTTTAAAACCATCAGCCCAATTGATCAGGAAATATCTTGACCGGTAAAACTGTCACTACCCTGCTTTTGGGAGTCGTTTTTATGCCATTGTTAACCCTTTTTGGATTAAGTGTGGGTATAGATCTGCCAAAGGATGAAAGTATCAGTTTTCTTCAAATAGTGACAGGCACTAAATTACTTCATTCTTTGAAGTTAGCTTTGATTGTTGGTCTTATGAACAGTCTTTTTGCACTCTGTATCGCCATACTCTTTTATCATATAAGAAATAAAGCCATACGGCACTTTTTTCTACTGACACTTTTCTTTCTGTTTGCTACAGCACCCATTATCTATACTTCTTTGCTCTCTGAGCTCACTCTCTTTCATATGTTGAGTCCCCTACTACGAACTGTGATCGTCTTGACACTTTGGCTTTTGCCTTTAGCTTCAGGGATCATGATATTAATGATGGGTTATATGGATCAATCATCGTTAGATACATTGAAGTTCCTGTCTCTTTCTAAGTTTTCAGTGTTTAAAGAGATACTTTTAAAACAGAACTATTTCCCTTTTTTGGGAACGTTTTTCCTGATCTTTATGATGACCTTTGTTCAAGAGGAGGTACCCTCTTTTTTTGGCTATCGTACCTATGCGGAAGATTTTTTAAGCCGTATTATATTGATGGAAAGTTTTGAATCCACACTGTTTTATGCTTTTCCATTTATTATATTGGCATTGGGAAGTGCAATGATATTTTACTTTTTGATCAGAAAAAATGTATGGCAACTGTTTGATGATCTGATTACACCTTTAAAAAATTTTGACTTTATCCACTCTCAAAAAGTTGTCTATTTGTCTGTTATCCTATTTGTTGCTGTGGCTCTTTTTCTCCTTCTTGGTCTTATATATAAAGTAGAGTATACTAAGCTTGTATCACTTTTTAGTGAAAACAGTTCCATGTTGTTTAATTCATTTTTTCTATCTTTTTTGGCAGCCTTGAGTGCGACTCTTCTCTCACTCTATTTTGTACACTATTTTAATCATTCACGCCAAAAGATCATACTTTTAATTGCACTTCTTTCACTCTATTGGTTTTTACCCTCCTCATTGACAGCTTTGGTACTCTTGAAGTTTTCACAACTGTTTTACAGTAACAGTGAAGTCTATGCCTATATTTTACTTCTCTATGGTTATGTACTGCGAGTACTTCCTGTTGCACTGATCATCATGATGATCGTATCCAGACATAATGATTCAAGTTATCTATTGAAATTTATTAAGATCTCAAAATGGCGTCTGTTCTTCACCATTGTTTTACCTGTGCAATGGAGGAAATGGCTGATGGTTTTAGTTATACTATTCTTTTTAGTACTCAATGAGGTTACAACAACAGTTTTGCTTGTTCCTCCAGGATTTGAAACAATGATCGTAAAGATATACAATCTTATGCATTATGGTGATTTTAAAACGGTAGCGTTTGTATCACTCCTGCAAAGTATGCTTGTTTTAGCTACATTGTCTTTATTGACATTAACGAGAGGTATTTATGATAAACATTAAGAATATTGAGCACTCCTATGGAGATGATTTTAAGCTTAGAGTAGAAGCATTGTCAATCCCTTCAAACAGCAGCACATACATTATTGGTCCTTCAGGAAGCGGAAAAAGTACATTGCTCAAACTCATCTGTGGTTTGCAAAATTTTGATACAGGCGATATCATAATTGATGAACATGACCTGAAGTCTTTGCTGCAAACAGGTGAGCTTTACCTATTGAAGATGATGTTTATGTCACAGGAGTTAGGGCTTTGGCCACATATGAGTGCTTTGGAACATGTTAAATTGGTATTGGGGGCAGAGAGTACTGATGAAGCCATCATTTGGTTGAGAAAGGTCAAACTATCGCACAGAGCAGATGCTAAACCTTATCAGCTCTCTGGAGGTGAACGTCAGAGACTCGCCTTGGCTCGTACACTGGCAACTCGACCAAAGTATCTTTTCTTAGATGAGCCTTTTGCCAACTTGGACCTAGTTCTGGCGGAGGAACTCCTCTCAGTCATCTATCAAGAACAGCGTCTTTCTTCCTTGACTCTAATACAGATATCACACTATACGATGGGGCTAGATGACCCTGATGCTAATATATTGGTGCTTGAAAATGGATCTATAGTCCAGCAAGGAAACTTGACTGATATAAAAAATAATCCTCACGGAAAATGGAGTGAAAAATGGGTTTCAATGCTTATAAAAAAATCATAGCCTTATGGCTTACATCTTTAATGTTGGCATCTTCTTTACCTGCTTCTGTGTATAAAACCTATTCTCAATGGGAGATAGATGCAGTATTTGTTGCCTGGTTGATCGGCCGTCATGTTGATAGGGATGCTACTTTTCGTATTGTCCCTAAAGGTACACAGATAGATAAGAATTTTTCTATCAATACACCAAATTCAAAGTTTCGTAGAAGTGGCAAAGAAACTGCATTTGAGAGTGCCTTGCGCCACTATAATATCCATAATGACTGCACCAATACATTGGTACCTGTCATTCGAGTCCTTGAAATGGCACCTTGGCGGAAAAGTGAAGACATTCATATCCTTAACTTTGAAAGTCATGTGGTCAAGCTATTGAAAGAGAAGGGTCTTTCAGATGTCTTTGGATATATTGATAACTATTGTAAAGGAAAGAAGAAATGAAGATCGTATTAATGATGCTAGTGGCTCTATGGACACTCTATGCCCAGACATTACCGAAAATGGCCTTTTTAGGCTATGACAAAAAAGATTGGCTGGTTTATGTTACACAAGAAGATGGCACGGTTAAAGCGATAAAGCTTGCACAGGAACCGCACTCCTTTGATTATAATTTTAAAACAGGACAAATACTATATATTGGTTCAGATGGTACCTTACGTCTCTACCATCAAGGCACTGAACGTGAATTAAAATTTCCTGAAACAACAAGTAGCTATATACAACCTAGCTTTTCTTGTAAAAAAGATCTGGCTTATGCTGTAGAGCTGATAAATGGAAATAGCAAGTCAACAAAAATTGTTTCGATCGACCTGAAAGATGACTCTTTGACAACGGTCGTTCAACAAAATTCATCACAATTTGAACCTTCTGAAATCAATGATCAGACATTGCTTTTTACAAACCTTGTATGCAACAACGGGTGTGGTAAATTGATTCAGGAGATATGGCAAAAAGATATGATTATGGGAGAGTCAAATCAATTAACGCTCCTTAATGCATTTAGTAATAATCCGAGTGTACATCCTGATGGACACTGGTTGTTCTTCAGTTCAAATAAAAATGGTAATTATCATATCTGGGGCAAGGATCTTCATACAAATGATCGATCAATCCCAGTAACAATGGGGACAACCTCAGATACCTTTGCCAATGCAATAGGTAACGGAGCTTTTTTATATATTCGTCAAAACAAAAGTAACTTTTCTATTATGTATGGTGATATTAAGGGGAAATCTTATGAAATAAAACTATTAAAAGAGTATAATAAAATACGTCAATTAAAGGTTAACTCATGCAAATAATTGTGAGATATTTATTACTCATTTCTATGGTTTCAGCTATCTTGGTTGCCGGGAATATCCGTTTTCTCCCTTACAAGAAAAATGAATTTTCACCTATTTTAAGTGAAAAGATCGCTATTGGTTTTAACCTTTCTGTGGAAAGTGTAGTTAATGTAGAGATTTACACACCAGATGGTGCACTTATCCGAACACTCACAACAGGTACTGCGATGAAAAAGGGTAACCATATACTAGAATGGGATGGAAAAGACAAAAAAGGTACTGTGGTACCGGATGAAGCCTATAATGTTGTCTTGAAAGCCATCACCATTGGTAAAGTTGAGATCGTAGATCCTCGTAAGACAAGTGGTGGCATAGTACAAAAAAATTTAAATCCGAAGATCGGTGTCGATGGTAAGATCAGATATACTTTGCCAACACCATCCCGTGTTTTAATTCGTTTAGGGATCGGAAGTGGTGCAATGCTACGTTCAGTTATAACTTGGAAACCTAAAAACTCTGGAAAAAATCTTCAGTATTGGGATGGATATGATCAAGATCATCTCGTGAAGATCCAGAAGCATAAAGATTTTAAAATCATTTTTTCTGCATTCAGTCTAGCAGATTATGCCATCATCACTACGGGGAATCGCGAATCATATTTTGACTATGTTGAGAAAAATGCTTATAAGCCTGACTTGTCTTCGAAAAAGGCTCGTTTGTTCAATGCAAAGAGTAAACTTATGTCTCCGTATTATGTCCGGACTTTGACGGATACACGTGAACCTATTATCCGTTTTGTGTTTCCAGATAACATTAAAAGAGATAAAGAGGGGATACCGATAGTAAAAAAAGGGGATAGAGTACGTGTTAAGGTCATTATGGATGAAAAAGATGCACAGCGAATGGCACAGGTTAAATATGAGATTACTTTCTTTGATGACCTTGACTTTACCTCAGAAGAAGAGATGGGGTATGTACCAATAAGTTGGTTATGGTCACCTCAAAAAGAAAAAGGTAAACACATTCTAACTGTCAATATTGCGAGCTTTAAAGGACACATTGGTTTAAAAAGTACATCTTATATAATTGATTAGTCAGATAATCTTGTTTAGAAGGTATATAGCAAGAGAAGATGACGTTATATCTTTCTTGTGGAAACACCATTGATATAGGCTTCTTGGATGATACTGACCTGCCACACTCTTTCATTACATAAAGGACATAGTTAAAAATATGCGTCTATTGTAATGTGGTATTCAAGATACAAAAAATGTAAAGACATCTTCCCCCCCTAAATAAAAAAGGATTGTGTAACTAAGAAGTTGTCATTTTGACAAATAACTAAAAATTGGTTAAAATGACAACTATATAAAGGTAAGGAGTACCTATGAAAGTAGATCATCATACGTTTGAGTCACTCTTACATTCTAAAAATATCAGTAAAAAAACATTCTCTCATTATGCAAAAATTCCTTACTATACGGTAGCAGGATGGAAAAAGTCAGGTAAAGTACCTGCCTATGCTATGGTACTTTTA
>JANTHR010000077.1 GCA_024762315.1 Sulfurovum sp. | reverse complement strand
GCGGGGCTTCGCCCGGCGAGTGACGAGCCGCAGTATAGAGTCAAGAAAAATGAAGAGGGCAACTGGATAACCTTGGGAGGTATTCGCTCGACCGGCCTGACATCCTCTTTGGGGCTTGCAAAATATGTTTTCGAATTGAGCCAAAAAAGTTATCCAAAGATTGAGCCCCAAAGTGCCAGAGTGCCCAATATAAGCGAATTTGAAAAACGAATGCACCAGTTGGGAAATTACAAAAAGATAATCTGCCATTGTGAATTGGTTACAGATGCAGAGATAAAAGAAGCTTTGCATTCAGAGTTGGCTGCCGGAACAGTTGGTGGACTCAAACGCAGAACCCGCGCAATGATGGGGAGATGCCAGGGGTTTAACTGTATGTCTGAAATTAGCGAAATTGTAAAAAAAGAGGTTGAAAATGGAGAATCTTAAAACCGTAGATATTGCTGTAATAGGTGCAGGTGTTGCCGGCAGTTCAGCCATGATAGAACTTTGCAGATCGGGCTTTGGCAAAAGAGCGATTTTATTTGAAAGAGAGAGCCAGGTGGCCATAACCTCAAGACACTGCAACCATCAGGGGTTCGGGCTTTTTGAATTTAAAAGAGCATACAGCGGCTTGGAGTATGCCGACAGGTTGGAACAGGAGCTTAGGAGGGTGAATGCAGATTTAAAACTCAACCACGCTTTAACAAAGGTAGAAGATAACGTTTTGACCTTCAGTACTCCAGACGGAGAGCTTCGGTACAAAGCCAAAAAGATACTCTTTGCAATGGGTGCAAGAGAAAGTACAAGAGCTTCTATGGAACTTAGCGGAGGCAGAAGCCCAAACATCATCAATACAGGTGCACTGCAGAGGTTTACCTATATACAGGGATTCAGACCCTTCAAAAAAGCTGTCATTATTGGCAGCGAAATTGTAGCATTCTCCGCACTGATGACTGCAAAAGAAGCTGGCATAGAGATCGCAGCAATGGTGGAGGAACAGCACAATATAAAGAGCTTTCCGATCCTAAAGCCGATCGTAGAAATTTTTAAAAAAACACCCATCTATACCGATGCGAAAAACATATATATCAACACCCTCAACAAAGAGGTGAAAAGTGTAGAGTTCGAACACAGGGGAGTCAAGGAGACCATAGAGTGCGACGGCGTAATCATCAGCGGAGGGTTTATACCAGAGAGTGCCATTTTACAACAAAGTTTTACACACTTTAATTTGCAAAACCGCTCACTTGATATCAGCCAAAACTTTCAAAACCAAAACAGCCACATCTTCCTGGGCGGAAATATCATACGAGGGGCTTTAAGTGCTTACAAATGCTATTTTGAAGGTAAAGAGGCAGCACAAAATATTGCAAAATCACTATCCGGCATCAAGGAGCCGAAATTTATTAAAATAGAAGCCGATGAAAAAATAGAGTGGCTCTACCCAAGTTTAATAGATATAGATGCCTCAAAAAAAGCTCTTTGCAATATACGCTTTGCCAAAAAAGCCAAAGGGACTTTAAGTGTCTATCTGAACGAGTCGGAAGTTCTGAAAAAGAATATAGACGCCAAACCTTACGAAGTCATTAAAATAGAATGGATAAACAGGCAGGTTAAAGAGAGCGACAGGGTTAAACTTGTTTTAGATGAGCGATAGAGAAAATACAGGTCATTCTCTATTTTTCCATCTATTCTCGCATTCGTAATATTTTTTCTCATCCAGATAATCATGCTCATGCAGTCTCAAAGTATCTTTGTAAATATCCATGACCATATAGACCGGTTTCTCTTGATTGGTTAAGTACTCTGAATTTTCACTCATTTTCAAAGCCACCTGAAATGTTGTGCTTTTGGAAGAGTGCATTGAGATATTGTCTTTTACGGCAAACATATCTCTGTGTATATGTCCAAATGTTATATGTTTCACATTATTGTAACCAGACAGCAAACCCCAAAACTCTTTGGATGTTTTAAAATCGGCATCTACATCAAACCTATGCAATCCGCACGCTACGGGATGGTGGTGCATAAAAAGATACGTATCCCTTTCTTTATGCTCTTGAAGTTTGGAGTTTAACCAAGCTAAGCGTACATCGCATAGTATTCCACTCTCTTTTGTTTCATCCAGTGTATCTAAAAAAACAAATGCTCTGTTGTCTAGAACAAAATCATACTGCACAAAGCCTTCGTTAAAAAGTTCGGGATAAAATTTTTGAAACATCTCTCTGTTATCATGGTTCCCCAAAATAGGATATACTGGAATGTTTGATTTTTTTACAGCAGAGTGAAATATCTCGTACGCCTCTGGCGAAGCTACATCTACCAAATCCCCTGCAATGACTATAAAATCAGCATCTTTGTAGTTTTTGTTTATGCTTTTAAGCGCTTTTTTTAAACTCTGAATAGGGTTGATCCCAAAAAGGTTGGTTCTAAGATTACCTAAGATATGGGTATCGCTGATGTGTATTATTCTCATTTTTTCTATTGACCAATACGGTAATTACTGCAAAAAGGGGCAGTCGATAAAACATTTTCCATTCCTCCTCATTACCCCGTTCACGATTGTTTTTCAGCAGTTCCAATACTTTAGCAATCATATGCTGAGAATATCCTTTTTTATAAGCTTTGAGTATATTTTTGCTCCTCTCTTGTAATTCTTCTTTATTCTAAAACATCTTTTGTAGTTTTTTATGTCAGGCTTCATTCACAAACAGAACAATAACCCAATCATTCTAAAGAGAGGATATTAATGAAATAATTGATATAATTCAAGCAAATTTTTTAAAGGAGCAGTCATGACACTTCTTATCAATCGACTCATTGATGCCATACAGACTGCTCCTCTTTTAGAGCAGAAACCTTGTCTGTGCAACTGTTTTTACAAACGAAAAGCGCGACTGGTACTGCTGCTGAACCATTTCATTCCACGCTGTCCGTACTACAACACCTACTTTGCTTTCAGACGTACCGGCGTGCATCCTCCCTTTTTCCTTTTTTCATAACACGACACCTTAGCACCACTGTTTTGATCGGTCACTGCAATATACTTGCACATGTGTATTTCACCAATGTACTAGTCATAGATATTGCCGTATATCTGCCGATCATTGCCTTATTTTATATGTATAAATAAAGGAATACCCATGTCTCACACTTACGTTATTGGTTTCCCTAGTATCGGGGAAAAGAGAGAACTTAAATTCGCACTGGAAAACTACTGGTCGGGCAACACCGACTTTTCTTCGGTAGAAAAAATTGCCTCCGAACTCAAAGCACGCCACTGGCGCTACCAAAAAGAAGCCGGCATCGATTTCATCAGCATCAACGACTTCTCACTCTATGACAACATGCTCGATACTGCCGTTATGCTCGGCGCTGTTCCTGAACGCTTCAGAGGACTTGAAAACGAAGCACTCTACTTTGCAATGGCAAGAGGCAACGACCAAGCTGTTGCCATGGAGATGACAAAATGGTTCAATACAAACTACCACTACATTGTCCCCGAACTAAGCACATCGGACAGCTATGTACTTAATGCGCAAAAGATCGTTACCGAATATAAAGAGGCTAAGGAACAGGGCATCACCCCCAAGATCAACCTCATCGGTCCCATCACCTTTTTAGGGCTCTCCAAACGGACAGACCGTGGTGATACCTATGAACTCTTTGGAAAGATCCTGCCCTTGTATGAACAGCTCATCAAAGAGATTGCTATGCTTGATGCACACGTTACGGTCCAAATAGACGAACCGATCTTCGTCAAGGACATTGAACCCAAAGTACTAAGCCTTATCAAGCCGTGTTACGATGCACTCTGTCTTGCAGCACCGAATGTCAACATCATTGTCAGCACCTACTTCGAACATGCTGTAGAAGCGGCCAAAGTGCTGGTCCATACACCGGTATGGGGAATCGGACTGGATTTTCTTTGCGGTCAAGAGAATATGCAGGTACTCGACCTCATCGCCAAGAGTGGCAAACGACTCATCGCCGGTGTCGTGGACGGACGTAATATCTGGAAGAATGATATAAAAGCAACGCTCCTGCTGCTGGAGCAAATCGCCCAGAAAATAGACAAAGAGAAGGTCATTCTTTCTACCTCCTCATCACTGCTGCATACGCCATTTACCCTCAAATACGAAGAGAAAATGGATAAAGAGATCAAAAACTGGCTCAGCTATGCCGTGGAGAAACTCGATGAGTTGAGTCTTCTTTCGAGATGCTTTTTTAACAAGACACTTAGTGATACCGAACAAAACGCATTTGATGCAAACATCGCGGCCAATACAAGCCGAAAAACCTCTGTACGTATTCATGACCAGGCAGTGCGTTCACGTGTGAACAGCATCACAAAAACGGAGCGCTCCGGTGCCTATGAGGAACGTATTGCCCTTCAGCATGCAGAGCTTGGCTACAAACCGCTGGCAACGACGACCATAGGTTCTTTCCCGCAGACACCACAAATACGACAGGCACGCCGTCAGTTCAAAAATGGCGACATAGACGAAGCAGCTTACACCGCACAGATGAAAGCCTACATCAACGAGTGTGTTTCCTTTCAGGAAGCATGCGGGCTGGAGGTGCTTGTACATGGTGAACCCGAACGAAACGACATGGTCGAATACTTCGCAGAACTGCTTAAAGGCTACGGCTTCAGTGAGAACGGATGGGTACAGAGCTATGGCAGCCGCTGTGTCAAACCGCCGTTCATCTTTGGTGACATCAGCCGTCCCAAACCAATGACCGTAGAGTGGAGCACCTATGCCCAGAGCCTGACAGAAAAACCAATGAAAGGGATGCTCACCGGCCCGGTAACCATCCTCAACTGGTCGTTCGTTCGTGACGACCTTCCCCGAAGCGAGGTCAGCCGCCAGATCGCCCTTGCCATCTGTGACGAGGTCGATGATCTTCAAAAGGCGGGCATCAAGGTCATTCAGGTCGATGAAGCGGCTTTCAAAGAGGGCTATCCTTTAAGAAGCGAAAATATACCGGAGTATGAAGCATGGGCGGTACGCGACTTCAAACTTGCCGTCAGCTCTGCAGAGAAAAACACGCAGATACACACCCATATGTGCTACTCTGAATTCAACGATATTATCCGCACCATTGAAGAGATGGATGCCGATGTCATATCCATTGAAACCGCGCGCAGCGGCAACGAACTGCTCAAGATATTTGCCAAAATCGGCTACAAACAGGAGGTTGGACCGGGTGTTTATGACATCCACTCACCTCGCATTCCAAGTGTAGAAGAGATAGTAGAACAGATATATAAACTATTAGAAGTTTTGCCAAAAGAACAGCTATGGATCAATCCGGACTGCGGCTTGAAGACCCGTAAATGGAAAGAGGTAAAACAAAGTCTGGAAAATATGGTGAAGGCTGTACGTATCGTACGGAAAGAATTGGCTTAAATATATATGTAGGGTGGATTCATCCACCGTCAACTTAAAATGCTCCTACGTAAATACGACTTGTCGGTGGTGGAAAATCCCACCCTATGTATCTTTGTCTGTTTTCAGATCGACAAGTTCGGTGAGAAGCTCTTCTGCTTCCTCCTCGTCGATCTCGTCTCTTTTGATCTCCTCCACAATAGCAAAGCATTCTGTTCTCATTTCACGCATCTCTTCAAGATCTTCCTTTTGCTCTTTGCTTGCATTTTTGGCTTTGTCTATCGCCGCAAACAGCTCATCGATGGCTACTTCAAGATCCGGAATAATCTCCAGTTCTAAAAGGTTTTTTAATTTGTCTGCTGATGTCATGGGATTTCCTAATGTTAATATTATACGTATTGTACCCAAATATCAAAATAAATTTATCTCTTTGACGAATCAAGCAACACATACATCACAACACCAAAACCCTGCCAATTATTTTATAATACTGAACCACTATGGGCTAAAAACTCACAGTGGTTAGGCTTTTATATTTTTAGAACAAATAGTTCAATTCAAACTTTACATTTCTTCCCTGTGATGCATAGTCTAAGTGCTGCCAGCCATAAGAGAGGTGGTCATAGTACTCTTTGTCAAACAGGTTCTCTACAGCCAATGATACTCTTATATCATTCTCATACGTAAAATTGGCCCTAAAGTTCATGATCGTATACCCCGGTGTCTCATTTTCACCAATTCCAATCCTGTCCTGACGCATAGCACTGACTGCAGAAAGTTCCAAGTTCGAATATAGGCTATCCCACTCTTTTTCATAATTGATACCATAGCGTACTTTAGCAGGAGGTATGCCATTAAGCGGACTGTTTTCTGTTTCATCTTCACCTCTTGTATAAGAGCCTGAGAAGAAAAGACTCCACGCATCATTGAGAAAATATTTAGCATCGAATTCGGCGCCGTATAATTTTGCATCAGCTATATTCTGATACTGGTAGATCTGCTGTGGAACAGGATCACCCGGGTTTGTCAGTATTTTTCTGATCAGGTCATCCACCATATTGTAGTAGAGCGATACAGACAGGCGGTAATTATCGCCCTTGGTACGCGCACCTATATCGAAGTTTAGGCTTGTTTCAGGATTTAGGTCAGGGTTTCCTTTGTCCTGTGCCGGTCCGTCATGCGGGCCAAAAAAGTACCGCTCGATCAGTGTAGGCGCCCTGAATGCGCGACCGGCATTGGCATAGATATTGGTTGCTTCATCGATCTTATAGACCACTCCCAGTTCCCCGCTCAACTGCGAATCCCTGTCAGGCTGCGGCTCTATGATGAAAAACGGCGCCGGAGCACCGTCGGTTTTTGCCTCCACAGAGTCATAACGCAATCCTCCGGTCATAGATAACTGGTCATTCAATGCCAGCTCATCCTGCACGAATACACCGATACCCGTACGTGAAGAGGGTGAGATGACAGGCACATCGTCAAACTTTGCAATGACAGGAGGGAAGCCGTCCATCGCCCTGCTTGAGGTAAGATCCTCGTCAAAGAGGTCAAACCCGGCAGTCACCCTGTGCATCTCATCAGGCTTCAATACCCACTGTCCTCGAAGCGATTTGGTCTCTTTGTCCACACGTATGTCCACCAGTTTGCTTGCATCGGGCTGGCGGATACGGTGTCTGTTATGCTCCTGCCACCCGGCAAGAAGTTCAAATCCTCTGAGAAGTCCATCCTCTGATCTGTAGCTTAGTTTCGCATCGGCTTTCGTATGCTTCTCATCTTTGTAGTAATCCGCGGCAAACGACCTTGGCGCCGTGATGCCGATATCCGCTTTTGTCTGCCAAAGGCTGATTGAGCTTTTCCAGTTACCCGATGTATAGTCACCGCCTCCCCAGATGGTATAGCCGTCATAAAAACTGTACTTCACCTCTTCTTCGGGAGATTCTATATTGTCTGTTTTTCGGTTCACGCCTCCGATATAGAAGTTCAGGTTATCTTGACTTGCATTGATCTGGGCTTTTTGGGATTTGGCGTTGTTGTTGCTTTCGTATCCAAGCCCCAGCTCACCGCTGATAGAGATCGTGTCACTCTTGGACTTTGGCGCTTTTTTGGTAATGATATTCACCACACCCCCGATCGCACCTGCACCATAGAGGACGGATCCGGATCCCTCCACCACCTCTACACGTTCGATCTGTGCGGGATCGACAGAGAGGATATGATTCCCTCCCGGCCTCTCATCTGAGAGTCTCACACCATCGACCAGGATCAAAACCTGTTCATCAGAAAGCCCTCGTACGACAGGCATGACCGATCCACCTGCTGTTTTGGCATCTACGCCACTCGTATGTGCAAAAAGTGCTGCGGTTGTTGTGATACCCTTTTCCATGATCTCTTCAGAAGTGATTACGTCGACTGAGACCGGTGCTTCCTGCGCTTTAAGCTCAGGGTTTTGCGTAGCAGTTACCGTAAGCTCATCTAAGTTGATTGCTTCATCCGCATGTACTGCTGTTATGCAGTGTGCTAAAAATACAGAACTGACTATTCCTATTTTTTTCATAATTATCCTTAATGATATTTTTTATATTTATTTTAGTTTTTAAATTGTAAATGGTTATGAAAAAAAGTATGGGGGAGCAGTAGTATGGTAGCCCAGGGGTAATCTATCCACATCAAATACTGACATCCCTTCAAAGTTAATGGCTTTTCTATCTGGTATCTGGGTAAGGTCATAAGAGGCATTTACGATCCTCTTCTCTTCAACCTCACCTACCTCAATAGCGATACTCTCATCGAATAGTATAAAGCTTGTTTCATGATGGGTAGCACCAAGTGTTTTGGCTGCTTTACAGACCTGACATTCACTTAGCCCTTCTATGAAATGATGTTTGGAGTGTATCGTAGTAGTTTGATAGGCAAACAAGAAGAGTGCAAGTAGAACAAATCTAAATATAATATTACTGTTCACTATTGCACCTCTCCTCTTTTTTTTACGTGTTTTGTAAAACGGTATTAAGCACCCGTACTACAGGCACTTACACCCGGAGGTGTCGTAGGCTGGATCGCCTGGTTGTCTGCGCCGCCTTCTGCGTTCACTTTGTCAATGAATCCGAGCAGGTCGGTTGCTGCCGCCTGGTAACGTTTTGCTGTTTCGGAATCAGGCTTATGGTAGGTGACAGGCATACC
>JANTHR010000076.1 GCA_024762315.1 Sulfurovum sp. | reverse complement strand
GCTGCTATTGTTTGGGCATGCCCTTTTCTAGGCTCTATGGTTCCAACCATCAGAAAAGTCGATGTTTCTTTAAAAGCTTTTAGTATTTTATCTGCGTTACTTGCCAATCCTTTACTTGGTATACTATTGTCGATGTCTGCACCAAGGTGAAAATACTCTAATTGTAAATTCTCTCTAACTTTCATCTCATGTTCTATAATATATTTTTTTACTTCATCCCTTACAGATTTAGATATACATATTAATTTATCTGAAAACTCCAATATTATTTTAAACCATTTTAAATGACCTTCAGGAACACCATCATTTGCATATTCTGGATACTGAATCGGTAATATGTCATACACCATAAAGTTAATTTTTACTCCTTTTTCTATGAAATTCTTATAAAGATTTTGATTAGCGACTATAAGATTTGGATGCAGCAAATCTAAACAGAAATAAATATCTCCTTTGAAAAAATTAACTTTAATATCATCATCTTGAACTTGCATACCACTAGTATAACGATAATTATTATCTGCATCTAAATAAATTGGTACAATAGAATAATTTGATATATTTTTACTTTTTTTGAAGTAGGTCAAACAACTACGCACAACTCTTTGAATACCAGTGGCACTGTCATGTTTAATGAGCTCCGATATGTCTATCAATAACTGATTTTTATAAGTATTTTTCCAAATACATTCAGAAATCTCTAATATTTTCTCATTATCTACATTATCAACATTAAAATCTACGATTTTTGAGATTAGAGTATCAATACCGCCATCCTCGGAAAAATGAAAATTGGATTGACTTTCTTCCATTGCCTTGATAACTCTTTTTGATGTGACATCCCAGGTAAATTTTTTGGCTTGTGTAGCAGCATGTTTTTCCAATGATATTCTAAAATCAGAATCAGTCAAAACTTTATAAATTGAATTTGTCATTGCATCTGTATCAAATGGATCAAACATAGCATCTTCACGTTCTATAACTTCAGGCAAACTAGATGTGTTTGATGTTATGACTGCTTTATGACACTGCATTGCTTCAAGTGCAGGTAGTCCAAACCCCTCATGCCATGAAGGAAAAATAAATGCTGTGCAAAGATTATAAAAACAATTCATCTCTTCATCACTTACTCTTCCGGTCAAGACAAGTTGTTCAGAGTTTAGGTTACACTTTTTAGCATGTTGCTTAAAAGCATTCGCATGATCTTCAGGCATCCCTCCCACAAAGACTAACTGATGATCATCTAATACTTTTTTAGGCAAACGACTAAATGCTTCTATTAATCGAAGATGATTTTTCCTTTCATCAGTCGCACCAGAATACATTAAGTATTTTTTTGAAATTTTATATTTTTGATACAACTCCTCTTTTTCAAGCTTTGTATATTCTTGTTTTAAAAACCTCTCATCTGAAGCTGTCGAAATGTTTATAACTTTTTTACTATCAGTGTTAAGAAACTCCAAGGCTTCTTGCCGTGCTGACTCAGAGATGCTCAGTAGTAACTGAGCATTTTTTAATTGCTCAATTTTATTCATATACCAGGCATAAATGTTTGGATCACCTAGATATTTATCTTTATTCATCAATGGGATCAAATCATAAAAAACTATAGCTGTTGGTACTCTATAATAATTGTTGATAGTACATGCAAAGTCTTCGCCATAGCCTTCAAAAAAGCTTGTTATTAATAAAAAATCCGGTTTAAGATTATATATATAATACTCTCTTATCGCTTCTGAGGTTTTTTGAGACCATTTATTTGAAGTATTGGATTCAGAAATATTCTGTGCTACCCAACAGATTTTAACATTATTCTCATCAATAAAGTCTTTATACAATTTCAAGATATCATTATAGACCTCCTGCCTATAACTAAATAAGAGTAAAATAATTTCATGTTGATGACTATTTTTCAATATTCCTTCAACCAATGACAGGGTGTATCTCCCAATCCCCCTAAACCTACTTCCGGTTTGGGCACCTTGCATATCTATAACTATTCTCATTTTTTATATCCTATAACAGCATAATCATGATAATTGGCCTTCACATTAGATGTTCTTAGTTCTTCTGGCAATAGTGCCGAATACACTATTGTAATATCTTTAAATCCTATCCATTCCATTAAAAAAGCAACCATTTGCGGAGGTAAAGGTTTAATGTGCGTTGCATCCATATAAAAATTGGCGAATCCTAGAGTATTTTGAGGATTGATCGTCTCTAAAATAATGATACCGTTTACCTGAAGTCTGTCATAAGAAAGCTCTAACATTTTTTTAAGATAATCATGCTCTAGATGCTCTATGACCTGTAAAGCTGAGATACCCCTGAACTTCTTTTTTGTATTTTCCAAAAAACTGTTGATATCTGTGTGCTTCACAGAAAAACCTTTTTCCCTTAACAGCTTTACTTCCAGATGATTGATCTCAACACCTTCACATTTTATGTCATTGGAAGTCAAAATATCTAAAAATTCACCACGCCCTGCTCCGGCATCAAGCCAGGTTGATGTAGTGTTTACAGTCGTATCTATATACTCTAAATAGATCTTTTGCTTTTGCGCCACAGCAAAATGGTCATAAAACACATTTTCAAAAAGCAGATAGTAAAAGTCATCATTCTGGTGTGTCTTGTAGTATGCCAGTGGTTTTGTCAGTCTGCCCACAGCATTGCCAACCAAAGAACCCAAAACTTCCTCATGGGTTGCAGGCAAGTTCAAGTCATTTTTTTGAAGTATTTTTTCGACATCTTGTTTTAAAGACTCAACTATGCCTCCATCAGCTTTTTGCTCTAACCCTCGTAAAATTTCATCAAGTGCTGCCTTTTCCATTTTTCCTTCGAGAGTCTCATGCAAATTGCCTACTTCTGTGCTTACCAAGTTGTGTACCTCTTCAAGCTGGTTTCCTTCTACTTTATTCTCCAAAGCCTGATAAAGATTTTGCACATCATGGTCATCTGCTTTTGCCAGAAGCTCACCGGCCCATTGTGTACTGAGTTGATCCAGTTCTGTTTTATCGGCTTTCTTTTCTATACTATTCTGTACCTCTTCAAGCTGAACTCCTTCTACTTTACTCTCTAAAACCTTGTAAAGATTTTGCACATCATGGTCATCTGCTTTTGCCAGAAGCTCACCGGCCCATTGTGCACTAAGTTGGTCTAACTCTTTCCTGCTTGCCTTTTGATGCAGTTTGCTATAGATGGTTCTTTTATAATCAGAAAAAACTTCCAGGGATACTTGGTTGTCTAGTTCAGATCTGTCTGCTTTCGTATGCATAGCTTTGGACAAAAGTGCATCGACATCTTCTTTCTCCAATTTCAAGTCTACCAGGGTAGCAATATCTGACAAGACTTTCTCCAGATCCTTAAAACTGCCTGCATCTACTTTATGTTTGAGTATACCCTGAATGCTTCTAAGTGTCTCTCTGATCTCCAGGTCTTTTTGAGCACTCACCGCATAATAGTGCCTATATTCCTGAACTATGCGGGGGAGCCCGAAGAAGATGTCCAGCCATCTTATGACCCTGCCTGCCACAGGCACTCTTCTTAGGGTATGTGCAAACCATTTTCGCTTTAGACTGTTGAGTTTTACATGATTACGCTTGCCTTCTTTGGAAAACCTTATATCTGCAATGATCTCCTGCTTTGTTAAAACCCCGCTGCGTAACCTCACCAGATAATACGTTAAACCGGCATCATCAGGTTCTCTCTTAAGTAATGCTCTGTAGACATTACGTATAAATATATGGTCTTCAAACTGCATAAAGTCTGCATAACTGTATGAGCCCTTATATTCAAATGCTGCTTCTTCGTGAAACGCTATGGTTGATTGGGTGTCAAGAAGTGATGCAGAATTTTCTAAAATTCTCTCTTTGAGAGACCCACTCTCTTGAGCTACACTTTTCAACGTTCCAATACTTGAGCCAAATTCATGCTTAGCTTTTCTTTTTTCAACCTCTTCTTTGATCTTTTGCATGATCTCTTCTACACTGAGGCGGCTATGATCCAAACTGATATTTGTCGTATCCAAATGATTTCCTAAAACTGTATATGTTTTTTTATGAATTTACAATAAAAAGTTTCACAACTGAAACCGTGGAGCTGCCCACTACAATGCGCTCTTTCCCTCAAAATTAAAGTAAAATATTTACTCGCATTATATCATAATCTATCTAAATATTTGATACAAACTCTCTACACTTTCTTCCCATGTGCCTTGCTTTTTTAGCGAAATGCCCTCTTTGGCATCCTGAAGCCCTGCTTTGCAGAACTGCACTATTTTGTCTTCAAGATCATCTTTGAACCAGATCACATTCTCATACGCACCCAACACCTCATTAAATACTGAAACATCACGCACGAGCAATGGCTTGCCATAGTACATGGCTTCAAGCAGGGGCAAACCATACCCTTCGACATAAGATGCTGCGACCACCCCATAAGATGATTCATATAACCATGCCAATTGATCATCACTTACATCATGCAACCAATGAAGATATCTGTGTTGGCTCTGTAATGTTCGCAACCTTTCTTGGAGATTGTTTGTTTTCCATCCGGGTTTACCTACGATGACCAAAGATATACTTTCTCCTTGCCTCCATAGTTTTTCCAATGCATCAAGCATCTCCATATGTCCCTTGCGCGGTTCTATGGTACCGACCATCAGCAAGAATTTTTCATCTTCCAGGAAATCAAGCTTATGTGTACTGTTGTCAGATCCATACTGCATGTTACCCAATGTTTTAAAATTTACCCCCATAGGGAATGTGTACAGTTTTGGGGTATGCGATGAAAAGCCCCGGCTCTTCAGCCATTTTCTCAAGTCGTTCTGTACGCTGCTGGAAATACAGAGCAAACTATCTGCATAAACAGCGATGGTCTTGAGCCACTTTTTAAAGTTTTTAACTCCTTTCCTGCTAAACCATTCAGGATAATAATATGGCAGGAGATCATAGACCAAAAAGTGTATTTTCACACCTTTTAGTTTCCATTTGTACAACGCTTTATGATGATACTTCAAATAAGCTGCATTTAGATCTAAAGCAAAAAAGATATCACCTTTTTCTGCTTTTACAAAACCTTTTGGCATGAGAACATTCTTTTGGGTAAACTTTTTAACAAAGCTCACAGGAGCATACTTGTAACTCTCTTTTTTAGTGCAATATACCGGTATGATCTCATAGCCCTCTAATGACATCTTGTACATAGACTCAAGTATTGATTTGACGACTCTTTGTATCCCTGTGCCTGCATCTTTTTTGATGATAACAGATACATCCACAAATAATGTTTTGAGCCCGGATCTTTTAACATTTTTTCGTTTTTTTTTGATTTGATGCTGCAGACGCAGTCTTGTAAGCGGTAGGTTTTTTTGTATATATCTGGGTTTATCCATGAATACTCTCATCATAGAAAGCGAATGCTTCATCTATATGGTCAAAACTGTATAGTTTCCCTGCTATGAGTACAGCAGCATGATCACAATGTTCACGAACATAGCCCGGATCATGGGAAACAAGAATCATCGCTCTGTCTCTACGCTTTTCAAAGAGCTCCCTGTTGCATTTCTCATGAAAACGTCTATCTCCCACTGCTACAATCTCATCTATCAAAAAACAATCAAACTCTATGGACATAGATATAGCAAAAGCCAAACGGGCACGCATACCGGATGAATACTTCTTCACAGGCTCACGAAGATAGGCTCCAAGTTCGGAAAACTCCTCTACAAATGCAATTTTGTCACGATAATCTGCACCATATATACGACTAATGAACCTAAGGTTGTCTATGCCGGTTAAACTCCCTTGAAATGCTCCTCCAAACGCAAGCGGCCAGGAAAGACTCATGCCCCGGTATATATGTCCTGAGGTAGGCAGTTCTGCGCCACTCATGAGGCGTATCATCGTTGACTTTCCAGCACCGTTTCTTCCTAATATCCCTACCTTTTCACCTGCCTTGACTTCTAGATTAACATGATCAAGTACGACTCTTGAGCCTTCCCTGGTATGGTATTTTTTGACTATATCTTCAAGCTTTATCATTCTGGCTCTACCTTTCGGCTTATGTGCCTTTCTACAGCAAATCCAAGCACTGTCAAGACCATACAGCAAAATACCATATAGCCAATATCATAATGAGGATGTATGACTCCTGCTCCGAAAAATCCATCACGTATCATTTCTGTCCCGTGTACCATAGGCAGATAAAGCACGGCCTTTTGTGCCTCCACTGGAAGCCATTCCACCATAAATGCTGCACCGGAAAGAGGAAACAATAAGTAAGATATAGGATGCCAAATCTTCTCTACCAGTTCACTTACTTCACTGAGAGCTCCCAAAAAAAGAGCCAAAGAAGCACCCAGCCAAGCCAACATAGTCCAGCCAAAAATTACTTTCAAAATGTCATTTGGAGGGTCGATCATACCAAAGTAAAGAAAAATGATCGTCAAAATGACAAATGACATCCCTGCACCGACAATTTCCAATACTATCCGAGCAGCAAATATATCTATGACCCTTACATTTCTATGATACATCAAACTAAGATTAGGCTCTATGGCTTCAATCGTCCGACTAACTGTATTTCTCCAAACCAGTACAGAACTGTAGCCTGTCAATGCAAAAGCGGTAATAGGCAAACTTGAACCGTGATTTGCATCTGCCATCATCCACAGACCTGTTACTCCAAGTGTGAACATCATCGGTTCAACAAAAAGCCATAAAAACCCAATGTTATGTCGGCCAAAACGTGTCAGGATCTCGCGCATCAAAAGCGCACCAATCACCCGTAACTGTATCTTTACAGAATTACGGAGTGAAGGTTTTTTAATCATTATGCTCACGTATACCTGCCAAGAGCATAGATAATATCCCCCAAGTTATAAGCCCAAGTGCAAAGATAGTGATAATACTTTTTATTCTTTTTGGCTCCAAAGGCACATCGGGAAGATTAGCATTTGATATTCTTTCAAGATACAGTTGTTTACGCAATGCTTCATTTCGTGCATCTTCCAGTGAAGCTAAAGCAATCATAAGCTGCTTCCCTGCATATTCTCTTTCAAGCAATAATTTTTCAAACTCTGTAGATTTTTGAGCAAAAGAGTCATTGCTGCCCATAACTTTTGACGCTTCTATCTCTATTTGCTCTTGTAATGATGAAATCTTGTTTTTAAGCACCTCTATCTGTGCACTTTGCGGTGAAATGACCTGAAGCTGCGCGAGCTTAGAACGGGTCAAGATCAATTCATCTTGTATTTTGGAAACTAGTTTCAATTGAATACTTGATTGTGCTTCAAGGTTGAAAACTGATTTTTCCTGCCGATATTTTGACACGGCGGCTGAAGCTTTAGCAAGTTTTTCAGTAGCTCTTTCTACTTCTCTTTCAGCAAAACCAATCATGTCTTCCCGACCTCTTTGGCTCAATCGATTAACCAACCTTTCACTGATCTTAACCAGATAATCATTAATCAACTTGGCATCTTGGGCAGTAAAAGCTTCCACTATGAGTTTAACTGTAGATGATTGAGAGTCAATTTCGACAGTTACATAGTCTTCATAATACTTATAAAGTGCTTCAAAACTACTATCAAGTCCAAAACCATTAAAACGACTAATAGGATCTATTCTATCGTTGTCGTAGAGTTTTCTATAGCTTAATTTATTGTCTAAAAGTGTTAGAGCATCTCGGGATAGTATAAAATCTTTTATGGTATATACATCTCCGTTTGAACTCACAATTCCTGTACTTTGCAACATGGAGCCTAAACCACTCCCTATACGTTTCTCTGGTGAACGTATGACAATTTGTGATTCACTTACATAGACATCAGATGCTATGAATCCATAATAAATTACTGCGATCAGGGTAGGTACTGCGACAGTAAAAACAAACAAGGTGTTTCTTTTTAACCATTTTATCATACTATATTCTCTTTATTAAATTTAATGGTGAACAAATCTATCCGATATTTACTCATAAAAATATTGAATTTGTGCAGATTGCCTTTATGCTCATAGTTTGCTTAACTATTTCCAGGTGAATAAAATTACTCTCTGGAAAAATCATCAGATATTCGGACAATATCGTCTTCACCCAGATACTCCCCAACCTGTGCTTCAATCAGTACCAAATCTACTTTCCCTGGATTGCTGAGTCTATGCATTTCTCCCATAGGAATATACGTAGATTCATTTGTGCGGACAAGATTTTCATTTTCTCCAACCTGTACAATGGCTGTACCACTTACCACGATCCAGTGTTCACTTCTATGAAAATGTTTTTGCAGACTTAATCGCTTGCCAGGCTTAACAACAATACGTTTAATTTTATAGCTGTTTTCATCTTCAAGTATAGTATATGTACCCCATGGACGATGTGCAGTTAGATGGATATGATGTAAATCGGTTCCGGAACTTTTTACCTTTTTCACAACATCTTTAACCATCTGAGAATCTCCCTTTTTAGTAATCATCACCACATCACCTGTATCAACAACGATTAGATCTTCAACACCCGCTAAAGCAACTACCCTTTTTTTAGAATAAATAAAGTTATTTTTCGCATCAATTGAATACAACTTATTGCATAATGTATTGCCATTTTTATCTTTTTCCAGTTCTGCATCCAACGCATCGAAACTCCCCAGATCACTCCAGTCGATATCTGCTTTTACTACACAAACTTTATCACTTTTTTCCATGACAGCATAGTCAATACTGTCCTCTGGTATTTTCACCATGTCATCATTGTCAATTCGGATAATTGTACTTTTTGCCGCATTCTTGTATGCTTCTTTGGTGGCGACATAAATATCATAAGAATGTTTTTCCAGTTCTTCCAAAAATGTCTTGGCACTAAAACAAAACATGCCACTGTTCCAATAATAGTTACCGCTTTGAAGGTAGTGTTCTGCTGTCTTTAGATCTGGTTTTTCTTTAAATGAAACAACCTGTTCTCC
>JANTHR010000075.1 GCA_024762315.1 Sulfurovum sp. | reverse complement strand
TTGAACCAAAAAATATCTTGGCTTGTGCTATATCTGACATCTCATGTCCTTGTATAAAATTATTAGATTATAGCAAATTAGGGTTAGAAACTATTTTGTGCTGAAGGAAGAACGGAGCCCTTTTGTATGCTAGCGCTTTTTTAACACAAATTTAGTGACCATATCTTTGAAAAAAAAGAACAGACACAATACCCATAGTAGATCCAGCACTATATTGTCTTTATACTCCAAGCCAAAGCGGAGCAATGGCCATCCAAAGAGGATGGGGTATTTCATATAATAAAAAAAGAGTATCCCTGTACCGTATAACTCTTTTAGGAACTTGGTCATTTATATGCTTCTTAGTGCGACCCGATGTTTATGCCACCTGCCAAAGTGCTCTAAAACCCCCTGTCGTTTTTTGAACGATGCTCAAAAAGCATCCTGTGAAAAGTTCGGGGTACCATCTGGCATATGCGTTGCATTTTGCTGTTGTGCCTCTACCTCCGCTTCATATGCCATGATCTGTTGGCGCACTTCATTGATCTGCTCTGGTGTTACGTTGTCTTCACTTGACCACAAAACCTCAACATCTCCCTCATACTCTTTACCCATCATCTCTATCTTATGTGCATACTCATTGATATCTAGACAGATCTCCAAACTCTCCTCTTTCAAAGTATCTGAGAGTGCAATATACCAACGTCCAAGAGGATTGGACCTAATGACAGACTCTATCACTACCATCTACAGTCCCCCTTTGAAATCTTTCTTTTTCAAGTCACCATTATAAATAATATCCCGCACATCTATACTATCCATGTTAAGCATATCCGGTATCACATCCGCCTCTTCAAGTTCTTTGATCGCACCTTCGAGCTCTTCTTGATAGGTTTGCATCATATCTGCAGCGAGTACCCCTTGCGTTTTTTGTATATGCACAAGTTTTTCGATCTCTTCTTCAACACCCTCCCCCTCAATGGTCACGATCATCTTGCCCTTTTCTTTTTCACCAAAGTGGTAATCACATTTACCGCTGGCTTCCAATGCTTCTTTGACAGCATCATAATTTTCAGGTTTTACCTGCACCACAATACTAGATATATTCATAACCATTCTCCTTTTATTTTATCTTCCACATCATCACTGTACTGTCATCACTTGATGAAAAAAGTGTATTTTCATCTTTAAAGATGATAGTATTTAGTGTACTCTTTTGCCCTTGAAGTTCTACTAACTTTTGCTTTGTACTTCTGTTATAGATAGAAATATTATTTTTTTCATCCATAGCAAATGCCACTTTTTTGGCACTTGGACTGAGTGCTGTTGCATAAATAAGGAATGAGCCTTCTATATATGTCCCTTGACCAAGAGCCACATCATACAAAGCTCCACGTCTGTCTTGACCTGCTGCAGAGATAATGCCATTTTTATAATCTACTTTATAGACATTATCTACGTTTTGTCCTTTGAGGATATGAAGCAACTTGCCTGTTTGCACATCAATCACACTCAGTACACCGCTTTCACAACTGAAAACAGCCTTGGTTTTATGTTCATTTAAAGCAAAATCTGAAAACTTTGATGGACTTAACTGCACTTTATACAATTCTTTTTGGGAAGCAGTATTAAAAAGTACGGCTTCATTACTCAAGTATCCCAGCAGGATATGCTCTTTATCTACAAACCTCGCCTTGATCACTGCTTTTTTATCTTCTGGAAATATCAGTTCTTTCGTGACATTATCTTCATGTATCCAAAGGTTGGAGTACCCCCCTTTACCTGCTGTACTCAACAGCAGGTATCTGCCATCAGTTTGATCTACAGAAAATACACGTGCATCGATCTCGTCACCCATAAAATCTTTCACTTTTGGGAGCGTAATCTGTTTAAGAAAAACTTGCTTTTCATAATCATAAATGTGCAGAACACCTTTATCTGTTCCGATGAGCAGTGTATCGCCATACAAAGAGATGTCTTTGACAATACCCTCTACGTGTATCTGATGAAAAGGCGTTACATTGATAACAGCCTGAAGCCCTACTACGCTACAACACAGTATGAGCAATATTTTTTTCATAGCAAGTATATTGGGTATCATCGATGTTATACCTTTTTCATTCACATTGGTTTGGCTACGTTTTTCTATGGTCTTCATGGTCATGCCATTTTCTCCACCATCGGTTTTGGAGTATAGGTAATGGCATCGGCAGGACATCTTGCTAGACAAAAACCGCAAGAGCTGCATTTGTCATCATCTATCACGGGGCTGAACATACCATTAAAAAGAATGGCATCATCGATGCATGGTTCTTTACATGAAAAACATATGACACCATGGTGTGCTACACATGCCTGTGTAGATATCTGAAATGTCGCATTGAGTCGTTCGGCACTGTGTACATGAGCCAAAGACAAGACATTTGGCTCGCAGACATCGGCACAAGCTTCACAAAAGGTACAACCGCTTTTAGAAAAATCCAATACGGGTATACCATTTTCTGAAAGCAGTATAATCTTTTCATCACAACTAGCGACACATGCCTTGCTGTCACATGTGACACACTCGCTTTGAAAAAGAGATTCATTCAGACCATACGGAGGTCTCACCGACAATGGTGATACTTCCGTATTTTGTGCTAACGGTTTTCTCAGGCTGCTTAAGAAGTCTCGTCTGCTTGTCACGTTTATTCGTCCTCCATGAAAGGTGCTGATTCTGATACTTCATAGTCAATACCCTCATTCATATGATCTATTAAAGAAGAATGTGCTTTGTCATCATCACCGTAATCAGGTCTAAAAGTATTGGCCACTGATGTTTCTGTCTTAGACTGTGGAGCATGACACTGTGTACAGTTAAAACGACCTTGATACAAAGTGTCCCCTTTGTGAGCATCTGCTATCACTATATCGGATGTATTTGGAACCATTGAACCCAGTACCTGTCCTTCTTTCAGAACCATACCATCTTTCATTCTGGTATCTGGTCTATAGTTGGTAAAATGTGTTGCAGGTATCGGTGTAGCACCAACAGATGGAGCTACTTCAGGCATATGACATCCCAAACATTGATTGTTCATCTTGGTAATTGGCAGCAAGCCATCTACAGAATGAGGAATCATTGGCGGGGCATCCTTATAGGCTCTTTCAAACCGTGTAGATGCTCCGGGTGCCGGTCTATCATAATCTGCCGGGTTCCCATGTGTTTTGTTCTCTTCGGAGTAGATGTCTGTTTTTCTAAGCCCCAAGTTCTCTTCTGAGACAGACTGCTTGGCACCCAAGTCTTCTTGCATGATACGCAAGGTATCAGATGCACCTTCATTCAGGTCCATATGTGGCGTACCTCCTGCAGCTGCTACAGCTGCAGCAGCTGCAAAGGCGCTTGCTTTTTCTGTTTGGGTTCCTGCATCCACTTTAATAAGCATTGCCATTTTCTCCAAATCCTGCATACTGATGCCCCTTACCTGTTGCACCATAAGTTCTTTCATGGTATCGCCATAGGTACCTGCATTATAGCCTTTTAATGCATGTATGATCTCTTTAAGGGACATGTCTTTAACTATCTTTGATTTACCCAGTGCTGCTTGCTCAAAATGTTGCCCATGACATCCCGCACAGACTGCTATACTTACGGCTGCATAGGCACTTGAAGTTGCCAACAATGTACCCAGGGCTACTGTTTTCATTATATTCTTCATACTCTTCCTCCTTCAATCAGTTTTTCACAAACTGTCTAATTCCAAATTCCAATGCATCATCATTGCACACATCCACACATCTACCACAGTTTGTACACTCTCCATCTGTGACAGAGATACTCTCTTTATTGATCATATGCAAGACCTGATTTTCAGGACATACTACTTTACAGTCCATACAATCCGTACATGCCACATGATCATGCTTTACCCTAACAAGACTTTTACTCCCTATGATCGAATATGCCGCGCCCAAAGGACATAAATGTCCGCACCATCCGTTTTTTACGCCAAAGAGGTCAAAAAGAAATATGGTCAAGATCACTGCTGCCCCCATACCAAAGCCAAAGACTATACCTCTTTGCATAATAGTAATAGGACTCACTACTTCAAATGCAGCTACACCCACGAATGCAGAAACAAGAAGTCCCACGACCATGATCCAGTAGCGTGCTGACCTTTTGATAAAACGATAATTCACTTCTTCTTTATCAAGATTGAGTTTACGTCTGATCCAATTGGACAGATCCGTCACCATATTGATAGGGCATACCCAGGCACAAAATGCTCTACCGCCTATCACAAAGTAAAACACTGTGATAATCGCTGCGCCAAGCAGTACATCAGTACCTAAAACAAAGCCTGTCGCCAGCACTTGGACTGTCGTATACGGATCAGCCAAAGGTACGGTTCCAAAAAGATACGAAGTACCAAATGTACCCTCTAATATATGCCAGCCATACGCATTGGCAGCAAAATACAAGCACATCAAGCTTATCTGTGTTGTTCTTCTTAGAAGTAGGTATTTTATATGTTTCATCAGTACTCTACCTCCATATTAAGATACTCATCTGCAGTTTTTTTGGATCTGTCAGTGGTTGTCTCTTTTCCTTGGGCATTCTTCACACGTTCTTGGTCTTGCATATCCCAACCTTTTACATAATGGTCACCTGCTTTCCCTTTTGCTATATCGTTGGGAAGTACAAATATTGCCGGTTTTTCAGTGACACATGCTTGCTCACAGAGCCCACAGCCAGTACAGGCATTATCATGTACAACCGGAAGCAAGTAGGCATGCTTGCCTGTCCTGTCATTTTTTTGATATTCAAGGGTAATGGCCACATCCAGAACCGGGCAGGCACGGTAACATGCATCACACTGAATACCCCAAAATGCAATACATGACTCCTTATGTACTACTGCCAGTCCCATAGATGCCTTATTGATATCAAGTTCTTCTTTTTCATTGAGAAGACTTGACATATCTAAAGCACCTGAGGGACAAACTGGTACACACGGTATATCTTCACACATATAACACGGTACTTCAGTAGGGACAAAAAAAGGTGTGCCTATAAGCAAAGCATCACCCCCTTTTGCCATCTGCAAAGTACCCGGTCGTGCTTTTCCTGTTTCCTTATCTATATTGGTCTCTCTGTTCACACATGCCTCTGCACACAGGCCACACTTAATGCACGCCGTTAAAAAATCTTCTTCTTTCAGTGCACCTGGCGGCCTAAGTACCAAAGGTGAAGCTTTCACTGAATCCGTATAACCGCTCCACAGCATGCCGCCCAGTGCAGCCAAGCCCACACTTTGTACACTGGTCGCCATAAAATGTCTTCTGCTGTTAGAGTGTGCCATCAGATCAAACCTTATAGAGCTTTACAGCACATTTTTTAAAGTCTGTCTGTTTAGACATCGGACATGTCGCATCAAGAACCACTTTATTGATAAATACTTTTTCATCAAACCACGGGACAAACACAAGTCCCTGCGGTACACGGTTACGACCTCTGGTCTCTACCCTGGCCTTGACCCTGCCCCGACGTGAATCAACCCAGATGAGTCCACCTTGTTTGAAGCCTTTTTTCTTTGCATCTTCAGGATTCATATAACAAAGTGCTTCGGGGACTGCACGGAACAGTTCAGGGACTCTCATGGTCATGGTACCGGAGTGCCAATGTTCAAGCACACGACCTGTACATAACCAAGTGTCATACTTGTCATCAGGCATTTCAGGAGGATCCACGTATGGTCTGGCAAAGATCTTCGCTTTGTTTTTAAGCGACTTTTTGTTCTTGTCTTTGATGCCTGTAAGGTCACCCTGACTTAATGCTTTGGCCAATGTACCATAGAAGGCAAAATCAGTCGCACCTGTTTCTTTGGCTGCTTTAGCGGCATACGGATCATACTTCACGTTAAATCTCCACTGCGTTTCTTTCCCGTCTACCACCGGCCATTTAAGTCCTCTGACCTTATGGTATGTCTCAAATGGAGCCAGATCATGTCCATGCCCTCTTCCAAATGATGCATATTCTTCAAAAAGATACTCATGGATCATAAATCCATACCCTTTCCAAGGTTTACCGTCTGATCCAAGCACATTCCTGCTGTCCCCGCGTGACTCTGTATCGTCATAGCCCAATTGGGGGAATGCGTCTTTCAGGGTATAGGATCTTGCTTTGTCATTGGCAAATAAAATCTCATACATCGTCGTATCTTCCGTGTATCCCATCTTGACGGCATCTTTCACAACATCAGGCAGTACTTTTTTGTTTCGAAGCGTCGACTCACCCCACAGGTCTTTTACAGTAAACCTTTTGGAGAACTCTATCCACTGCCAGGTATCGGACATCGAGTCGCCTACTGGAAGGACTTGTTGCCTCCAGTGTTGTGTACGGCGCTCTGCATTCCCGTATGCTCCCCATTTCTCATAGATCATTGCTGAAGGAAGAACAAGATCCGATACTTTTGCTGAGATACCAGGGTATCCGTCGGAAGTAACAATGAAGTTGTCCATCTCTCTTGCAGCCTTGATCCAGTGGGATGCGGAAGCTGTATCCTGGTAGGGGTTACACACATTAACCCATGCAAACTTGATCACACCGTCTTCAATATCTCTATGGATCTTCATAATATGCTGATTACCTACTGGGTTGATCGTACCGTTTGGTATACCCCAGCCTTTTTCGGTGATCTTTCTGTGTTTAGGGTTTTTTACCATCATATCTGCAGGAAGTCTGTGACAGAATGTTCCCACTTCTCTAGCGGTACCACAGGCACTGGGCTGACCCGTGAGCGAGAATGCTCCCGAACCTGGTTTTGCCTGTTTATTTAACATAAAGTGCACATTGTATGCCAATGTATTTACCCAGGTGCCGCGGGTATGCTGATTCATCCCCATTGTCCAGAATGAAACTACTTTCCTGCCTTTTTGGATATACAGGTTTGCAAGATATTGAAGTTTCTTCTTGTATGCCTCGATATCTTCCGCCGGATCACCCTTGGTAACCTTTGCCGTGTACTCAAGTGTGTAAGGCTCTAAAGACTTTTTATACTCCTCAAAAGAGATCTCCCAGTGCTTAAGTGTACCGGGAGTATGTTTCATCTCATCACCCTCTTTATACCCGTAGGGTTCAAGTGCTGGTGCTTCTTTTGCAGAAACGATAGTCTTCATCTCTTTGGATACAGTTTCCATCTCCAGGTCTGAGTATTTACCCTCTTTTAGAGACTTTTCACCTTCCCTTCTCATTCCAAAACCAATGTTCACTGGACCCGCTGCAAAGACCATGTGTTGTTTCACAAAATCCCAGTCGATGATTTTTTCTGCCTCATCCCTCATCACTATTTCACGGGCGATGTAGTTCCATAATACCAAGTCTGTATTTGGAGAGAAAATAATCTCAACATCTGCAAGGTCAGAGGTTCTGTGCCTGTATGTAGAGATATTGACTACTTTGACTCTATCGGGATTAGAGAGTTTTCTGTCTGTCACACGTGACCATAAGATCGGGTGCATTTCTGCCATATTCGACCCCCAAGATACCACTGTATCGGTAAGCTCAATATCATCATAACACCCGCTAGGCTCATCTATGCCGAAAGTCTGATAAAACCCAACCACCGCAGATGCCATACAGTGACGTGCATTTGGATCGATCGCATTTGAACGGAATCCTGCTTTCATCATTTTCTGGGCAGCATATCCTTCCATGACAGTGTATTGACCCGAGGCAAAGACACCAATACCCTCTGGGCCGCTCGCCTTCAGTGCCTTTTTGGCATGAAATTCCATCTCATCAAAAGCACGTTCCCACGACACTGCTTTAAATTTTCCTTTTTTATCAAACTCACCTTTGTCATTCATGCGAAGAAGAGGTTTTTTTAACCTGTCCGCCCCATACATTATCTTTGCATTAAAGTACCCTTTGATGCAGTTAAGCCCTCTGTTTACAGGCGCTGCGGGGTCACCTTTTACTGCAACAATTCTTCCACCTTTTGTTGCAAGCATAATGCCACACCCCGTACCACAGAAACGACAAGCTGCCTTGTCCCATCTCCATTTTGATTCAGTTTGTGCTGCGGCCGCCTGTGCCTCTTTGGGGATACTGAGTCCCACAGCACTTGCTGCTGCCACTGCCGCTGAATTTTTCAAAAAATCACGTCTATTTACTGACATCTTTCCTCCTTTTAAATAAATCATTTAGTCATTCCACACAATACTAGCCTATCATGAACGTGAGCGGATTTAATTGATATGCATCAAGAATGTCTGAAATAACGGCATATATGGCATATATTTGTAAAACAGAAAATGAGGAGTTATTCTGTCTCATATTTAAAAAAAGTCTATTTAAGAAAATATCATCAATAAGATTGACTAATGTTTGCTTATTATATTAGCTTCTATGATTTCTATAAGTGCATCTTTTTGCAAGATCGTTAGCACATGATGATCAATAGAGATCATCTTTTTATTTTTAAATTTTGTGAGGGTGCGAGACAACGTCTCCGGGGTAATGTTGAGAATGGAAGCTATCTCAGTATTTTTAAGACGCGAAAAGACTGTGGGATTGTTGCAGATCACATCAGCTATCTTGGCTTCAGAAGTGTAAATGGTCTCCCTGTGAAACAAGTCTGAAAGAAGCTTCATACGTTTCGTCAACACAGAGATGAGTGTCATTGAAAAATCACTGTCACCAAGCAGTTCATAGACTTTTTCCAGCGGTAGAAAACCAATCATACCATCGGTTAAAAACTCGCAGGTTGCAGGAAAAGACACCTTCTCAAAAGCGGCATAAAGAGCCACAATCTCAGGTGCGGTGAAATGATGCATATGTATCTGCGAACCTTTTGCTGTGGTCTTATAGAGCCGTACAGTGCCCCCAAGCAGGATCTGCAAATATGCACTCTTATCCCCTTCATAAAAGAGGACTGAATCTTTGCTGTAATGACGTACATGTACATGAAACTGCAAAGTCTCCAGCTGCTCTTTACTGAGTCTTGAGAATAGTGTGACGTCTTTAAGTTCAAATTCCATGGTTCAAGTATACATAATTCATACTTATAAAGTAAGTGGGGCTTGTCTGTAGGTTGACAAGCATCTATCCATCTTCTCTTACCCTACCGTAATGTCTTCAGATGCTTTTTTGAAGTACTCTTGTCCCGCTTTACATAATGGACAGGCTTTGGGTGCTTTCTTACCTCTATGGACATGACCACACACTTCACAGATATACTCTTCATTGTTTTCACTGTCAAAGAATCCTTCAGCCTCAAGAGCCGCTTTTAGCTCCAGGTACTCTCTTTCATGTTCCACTTCTACTTTACC
>JANTHR010000074.1 GCA_024762315.1 Sulfurovum sp. | reverse complement strand
GAACTCGCATCGATCCCGACACCGGATTCGATCGCAAAACGTATCATAGAATGGGGTAAGAAGAATGGATTATAAGATCATAATGCCCCGTCTCTCCGATTCCATGGATGAGGGGCAGCTGATCGAATGGAAGATCCGTCCGGGTGACAGTGTCAAAAAGGGTGATGTAGTCGCCGAAGTGGAAAGTGACAAAGCCGTAATGGAGATCCAATCATTCAAATCCGGTATCGTAAGGAAGATTCTTGTCGAACCGGGGACGACCGTGGCTGTCGGTACCCCAATGGCTGTGATTGAAACCGATACAGCGACAGTTGCGAGTAGGACGGTAGATACGGCAAAGTCAAATACCGAACTGAGAAGAGGCCCAAATCATAAAGAATCTGAAATGGAGCAAAAACACAGCGAAGAAGCATCGGGAGAAACCCGGAAAACGAAACCGTCGAAATCGTTAGAGACTAACGAAGCTGCCAATATCGGTAGGAATGCCAGCCAGCAGTCTCCACTTGATATCATAGTGGGTATGGGTGAAACTGCTACATTGGGAAAACACAGCTACACTGGCGGAAATTCCTCGCCGCGGGCACGTGCCGAAGCTGCAAAATATGGACTCAATATAGAAAAACTCCAAGAAGAGAAAAAGCTTCCGATCCCGACGCACATGGCAGACATCAAGCGCTACCGGCTTCGTCGCTACTTTACCCCCAGAGCGCTTGAGCTTATGGCCCGCTATCATATCTCGGATGAGCTTTTCGATGCAGGCAAGAAGCATGGTGAAAAAGAGATTTTTGAGTACATTCAAACCCATGAAATACCTCTGCCCCAGCTACTGGGCACAATGCAAAAATCGATGATTGCTGTTGTGGAAGAGGCGGCTAGAAGGCCAGTTTACCATATGAGCGACCATATCGATACCACGCTGCTGAAGTACCATGAGACAAAAGAGCTGACGATCACGGTCTGGCTGCTCAAGCTTTTTGCAGAAGCGATGATGCAGCAGGAGTATTTCCGCATGTCACTGCTGGATGGGAGTATTCAGATCTGGCCAAACGCGTCGATCTCACTGGCGGTAGCCAGCGGAGACTATCTTTATATGCCGGTTTTCAGGGATCTCAACAAGAAGACACCTGTCCAAATCTCGAAAGAGCTGCAAAAGTTAAAGAGAAAGATCGAAGAGCGAAAGCTGACCAAAAAGGATCTCTCCGGATCAACCTTTGGCATCTCCAATCTGGGAATGACAGGCATTGAACAATTTGATGCGATGATCAACAAAAAGGACTGTGCGATAGCAGCGATCGGCAGCGAGACAGAGGACAGGATCACGATTACACTCACGGTAGATCACCGTATCGTCAACGGTTATCAGGCAGCACTGTTCATGCAGGAACTGAAAGCTTTGGCAAAGGATGCTATGTTCTTCAAGGGGGCAGTACAATGATCCATGACTGCGATATCCTTTTTCTGGGCGTAGGTCTGAAGTCTACAGGTGCTGTGACCGCAGTAAAAGCCTGGAAGAATTTTAGGCGCCTGTGAACAGTTGTGTATAGATCATAAAGTGAACGTCTGAAGAATGAAAGGATTATAGATGTCAGATGATATTCAATGGTTTCGGGCATTAGATATTAAAGGTATGCCGAAAACAAGGAGAATAGTGCAAAATAGCGTAGAAGTTGAGAAAAAAGTGGAAAGTGAGTCCTAAAATGCAGCTAAAAAGTGACAATAAAAAAATATTTAGAAAGGTTTCTAAAGTCCATCAGAAACCCATGCCCTGGCAGCATCCGAAACCCGAAGAGGAAGAACCGGCAGTACGTGAGCGTATTGAGGCCATTATGCGGCACAGCAATTATATACAGGCAGACCGTGACCCGGATTTCCTCAAAAGGGATGAAGTGCGTGCTGTTCGGCTTGAAGTCGATTATCTTAAGGCGGAGTTACTGCTGAAAGAACATGGTATCGAGTATACCATTGTGGCTTTTGGCTCAACACGTATCGTTGAGTCTTCGGAGATCAAAAGACATATTAAAATGCTCAAAGAGAGATTGTCAAATGAAAGTGGCAATGCAGAACTTGAAAAAGAGTTGCGTATCGCTGAGAACCTCTTGGCAAAAAGTCACTATTATGACACAGCGAGAAGGTTCGGGAGTATTGTAGGCAGATCCGGGAAAGGTCCGGATGATGCGAGAGTGACACTGATGACAGGTGGAGGGCCGGGCATTATGGAAGCGGTAAACCGCGGGGCGTTTGATGTCGGTGCCAAATCGATTGGACTGAATATCACTTTGCCGCATGAACAGTACCCTAATCCCTATATTACACCGGAACTCTGTTTTCAGTTCCATTACTTTGCAATCAGAAAAATGCATTTTCTCAGACGCGCCAAGGCACTGGTGATCTTTCCCGGCGGTTTCGGTACCATGGATGAGTGCTTTGAGATTCTTACTTTGGTACAGACACGTAAAGTTGACCCCATACCGATCGTATTTGTAGGAGAAAGCTACTGGAAAAACATGGTCAATTTTGAAGGCTTTATGGAAGAAGGGGTGATCGATCCTGAAGATATGGATGTATTTACCTTTGTAGAAACGGCGGAAGAAGCCTGGGAGACGATACTTCGCTGGCATAGTGACAGCGGTACACCTCTTGTATAGTCATGTTAACTATTCAGAGGATTCGAGTATAATGGTTTTATGTTTTTTATTATATTGAATTTTACCCTCTCGGGTGCACTTTTTGTCGTAGCGATGATGACCTTTAATAAAGTCAGTACACCCAGAGAGGTGGTCTTTGCCAGCCTGCCTTTTCTTTTTGCCCTGCATCAGTTCACGCAGGGATTTGTATGGCTGGGGATGTATGGGCTTATCGGTCCCCGTCCCTTGGAGCTTGCAGAGGGCATTTTTGTCTTTTATGCACAGGGGCTGCTGCAATTTCTCATTCCTTTGTCACTGTGGCTCATTGAACCGGCGGGGATACGCAGAAAACTGATTGGGATTTTGATGGTCATAGGCGGTATCCTCACTGCATATACTCTTTATGGGCTTGCAATAGAACCTACCTCTGTTTATGTGAAGAATCATATATTGGTCTATGTTAATGACTGGACAGATAAACTCTGGGTAGGAGGCCTGTACGTACTGACTACATGTGGTGCTTTACTTTTGAGTAGAAGTATTGCTATACAGCTTTTCGGTTTACTGAATTTGATCTTTTTGATCCTGGTTTATCTCTTCATACCTTACGGCCTGACTTCCATATGGTGCCTCTATGCTGCTGCTGTCAGCGTATTACTTTACTTTTATTTTGTGGAGCGCCGTATTGATTTCCTGAAGGTCCTGAAAAAGAAAGAGGTAGATTTTAATACCAAGCTTGAAAAAGAGCTCACAACACTTAAACACCGTTATCCCAAACTGCGAGAAAAATGGCAAAGACATTTTAGTATGGACAGATTGGGTAGTGATCACCTGAACAGATAACGGATCGGGGATCAACTAAAAAGGGAATTTACAATCTCTTTTGCTTCTTCCTGAATCGTTTTTAAATGCTTTTCGTCTATGAAGCTCTCGGCATATATTTTATAGACATCCTCTGTCCCGGACGGTCTGATAGCAAACCACCCATTTTTAGATACGACTTTTAAACCGCCTATTTTTGCTCCATTGTCGGCTACCGTTATGATTTTTTCTATTGGTTCTCCTGCAAGCATCGTTGATCGGATATCATCGGGAGTGAGGTTCTTCAGTATCTCTTTTTGTTCACGGGAAGCCGGTGCATCTATTCTTGCATAGACAGGATTTCCAAATTTTTGTGTTAATTTTTCATAATACTCTCCGGCATCAAGTCCGGTTTTTGCCAATATTTCAACACTTAAAAGCGTCATGATGATACCGTCTTTGTCTGTACTCCAAAGTTTCCTGTCTTTTCTTAAGAAACTGGCGCCTGCACTCTCTTCACCGCCAAAGAAAATCTCTCCTTCGCTCATAGGCTCAACAAACCATTTAAATCCTACCGGTGTTTCAAGAACTTCGATGCCGTTATCGGCACAAACCCTGTCTATCATTGAACTGCTGACAAGTGTCTTTCCTATGGCCAAACCTTTAAAATCTCTATTTTTATAAAGATAATCAATAGCTACAGCCAAATAATGATTGGGATTTATTAATCCCTTGCTTTTTGTAACGATACCATGTCTGTCAAAGTCCGTATCGTTTCCAAAAGCAATATCAAAGTTGTCTTTATGCTCGATCAAGCCTGCCATTGCATAGGGGCTTGAACAATCCATCCTTATTTTTCCGTCTTTGTCACAATGCATAAAAGAGAAGGTGAAATCGGCGGTGTCATTAAAAATTTCCATATTTAATTTATATCTGTTCTTGATCGCTTTATAGAACGCCATTCCGCTTCCGCCCATAGCGTCTGCACCGATTTTAAGATCTGACTTTTGTATAAGCTCCATATCGATGACATTTACCAGATCATCTACATAAGGTGTTACATAATCATACTCTACTAAGAACCTGGACTTTAAAGCATCTTCAAAAGCTAACCTTTTTACATCTTTCAGGCCATTGGCTAAAATCTCATTTGCTCTGTTCTCTATCCATTTGGTAGCTTCTTCATTCGCGGGGCCTCCATTGGTAGAGTTATACTTGAATCCCCCGTCACTTGGCGGATTGTGGGAAGGTGTTACAACGATTCCGTCACTGTTTTCATGTGTCAAAATAGCATGGGAAATGGCCGGTGTAGGTGTATATCCCAAAGTATAATAGGTTAAAACTTCATTTCCTGCCAAAACTTCCAAGGCAGTTTTATGGGCCGGCGTCGATAACGCATGTGTGTCCATCCCTATAAAAAGCTGATTTTCTACTTTATCTTTTCTGTACTCTGCTACTGCCTGTGTAATAGCCAGAATATGGTCTTCATTGAAACTGCCGTTAAACGCGTTTCCTCTATGCCCTGATGTTCCAAACACTACTTTGTTCGCCGGGTTGGATATATCCGGTTTTTTTAGGTAATAACTGCTTACCAGATCTGCTACATTTACCAAAATCTCTTTTGGTGCTTTTTTCCCTGCTAAATTACTTAATGCCATTTATTTTAGTCTCCCTTTTTTTGGGTTTAATTTAAAAAGTCCACCAATAAGCGTACTTAAAGTATGGATTGTCGTTATCCAAAACAGATCATACGATGAAAACTTATCTTATGGATATGAATGATTATATTGAAAGTGCAATAAAATGAGTATTAAAAAATGTGAAAAATCTATGCATGAAAGTTTTATAACAATATTGTAACTACAATAGCTTGTTTACGTGAAAAATCATTAAAAACATTTTGCTTTTAACATAAAAGTTGCTAAACTTGTATATATAAAATCAAGGATATACAGTGGCAGTAAAAGCAGCAATCAACGGAACAGGACGTATTGGTATGATCGTAGCAAAGATCATTACTTCACGTGACGATATTGAATTGGTAGCGATCAATACAACGGCAAAACCGGATATGTTGGAATATCTTTTCAAATATGACAGTGTACATACCGGTGTAGACGCGAAAGTCATTGATGACAGTACTATTATGATCAATGGCAAAAAGGTGACGATGTTCAGTACCCGTGACCCGCAGGAGCTTGATTTCGGTTCGGCCGGTGCCGAGGTGGTCATTGAGTGTACCGGAGTTTTTTTGACGACAGAAAAAGCACAAAGCTATCTGAAGAACGGTGTTAAAAAAGTAGTTATGTCAGCTCCGGCAAAAGACGATACACCTACCTATGTACTGAATATCAATACGGATGACTATAAAGGTGAGGCAATTATCTCAAATGCGAGCTGTACTACCAACTGTCTGGCTCCTATCTGTAAAGTGCTTGATGATGCATTCGGCATCGAAAATGGTCTGATGACGACTATCCACTCGTATACAAATGACCAGAATGTGCTTGATGTAAAACACAATAAAGATAAGCGTCGTGCACGTGCAGCAGCAGTCAATATGATCCCCACAACAACCGGCGCAGCCAAGGCTATTGCCCTGGTCATGCCTCAGCTTAAAGGCAAACTTAACGGGTATGCGATGCGTGTACCTACGCCGGATGTTTCCGTAGTGGATCTGACGGTTAATCTGAAAAAAGATGTCACTGTAGAAGATATCAATGCTGCTTTTAACAGTGCGGCTGAGGGCAGCTTTAAAGGTCTCATCGAGATCGATAATGACAAACGGGTTTCAAGTGATTTTGTAGGCTCTACCTACAGTGCGACCTATGTACCGGATATGACCTCTGTGGTTGACGGTAAGACAGTCAAAGTGCTTGCATGGTACGATAATGAGTGGGGTTACAGTTCCCGTCTTGTAGATATGTGTGTATTGGTAGGGAATAAATAATGCTTAGTTTCAACCGTGACTTTACCTTTGATGCGACAACGGCACAGCAGCGTATCATGGATAATGCCCTTAATGCGATTAAAGAGGAAAAAGAGAGTGGCCGGATCGGTTACTATATGCTTCCGGAAACATCACCTGCGGTGATAGAGGAGCTGGAATCGTACAGTAAAACCAATGCACTGATCGCCGGAGGGAAGATCAAAGATATCGTTATAATCGGTATCGGTGGTTCCTCTTTGGGGATCAAGGCAATCGATTCTTTGTTGGCTGCCAAGCAAGATACATCGGCAAAACTGCATTTTCTTGAAAATTCCGATCCTGTCAATATCTCACAGACTTTGAGCAAACTGAATAAAGAGTCATCACTGTTTATCGTGATCTCCAAATCAGGCGGAACCATCGAGACGACTTCCATTTTTAAAACGGTTATCGCCCATTTTGATCTGGATCTTAACGATGTAGACAAAGAACGTGTAATGGTAATTACCGATGCAGGTTCATCTCTTTCACAATTTGCAGACAGTTACAGTATCAAGCAGTTCAATATTCCCCTTAATGTCGGTGGACGTTTCTCTGTGCTGAGTGCAGTGGGCATTGTTCCTTTGACACTTGCCGGGTATGATACGAAAGTATTGCTAAGCGCGGCAGGAGCATTTCTGGACCGTCTCTTTGCCGGAGAGGAGAAGCATCTGCTTGAAAAAGCCTGCTATTACTATGAGAATGCCAAAGAACTTTCAATCAACGTGCTCTTTTCCTATGCCAATGATCTCGAAAATTTAACAAAATGGTATGTGCAGCTTTGGGGAGAGTCCCTGGGCAAGATCGACAGCATGGGTAACAGGGTAGGTATGACACCGATCGGTTTGATCGGCGCGGTAGACCAACACTCTTTTTTACAGCTGGTGATCGAAGGTCCCAAAGACAAGACCGTTACTTTCATCAAGATAGATGATTTTGAAAATGATCTTAGAATTCCAGATATTTCGCTCAAACATATTGAAAAAACAGATTTTATCAACGGAAAGACGTTCAATGAACTCATCAATGCCCAGTGTGATGCTACCCGTCAGAGCCTCATAGACAATGATGTTCCTACAGACGGCATTACGCTCAGCAAGATCAATGAGGAAAATATAGGTACCATGATCATCTATTATGAACTTCTGACATCTCTAGTAGGGTCAATGCTGAAGATCAATACATATGATCAGCCCGGTGTGGAACTGGGCAAGATCATACTTTATGACAATCTTAGCAAATAATTTTTAGCACACGAAAGAGACAATAAATGAAATTACACAGTTATGATATTAATCCAAAGTATGATAATAGCGTTGCCTATTTCTCTATGGAATTCGCCATAGCGCAATCACTTAAAATTTACTCGGGAGGTCTTGGTTTTCTGGCAGGTTCGCATATGAGAAGTGCCTATGACCTTAAGCAGAATGTAGTGGGTATCGGACTGCTTTGGAGTTTTGGATACTATGATCAGTCACGTAATGAAGACAGAACATTACGCCCTTCTTTTACAAGAAAATTCTATTATTTTCTTGAAGAGCTTGACGTCCATGTAACGGTAAGGGTCCATGATGAAGATGTGCGTATTAAAGCTTTTCTGCTTCATCCTGATGTGTTTGGTACAGCGCCGGTCATTCTTCTCTCTACAGATACCAATGACAATGACTATCTTTCACGAACGATCACCCATAAACTTTATGACGGTAATGAACGTACCCGTGTGGCACAGGAGATCGTACTAGGTGTGGGCGGAACCAAAGTATTGGAAGCATTGAATCATAAGGTCGATATTTACCATATGAATGAGGGACATGCACTGCCGCTTGTCTATGAGCTGTATGGAAAGCACTACCAAACGATGGAGGAACTTCGTGAGCATGTTGTGTTTACGACACATACCCCCGAAGCAGCTGGGAATGAAGAGCACGATATCCACTTCCTTCATGAGATGGGTTTTTTTAACGGACACTCTCTTGAAACCATACGCAAGCTTAGCGGTTATGAGCATGAAGAGAACTTCAGTCTTACTGTCGGTGCATTGCGCAGTGCAAAAATTGCCAATGCAGTTTCCAAGATCCACGGTATTGTGGCCAATAAAATGTGGGCACATATAGATGACCGGTGCGAGATCATCTCTATCACCAATGCACAAAATAAAAAATACTGGACCGATAAAACCCTGATCCGTGCACTGGACGAACATGAGGATTATGAGATCATGGCACGTAAAAAACACCTTAAAAAGCTCCTTTTTAATCTTGTGGCCGATCAAACCGGAAAGATGTTTGACCCCGAGGTGCTCACTATTGTATGGGCCCGACGCTTCGCAGAGTATAAACGTCCCGATCTTCTCAAATATGACCTGGAGCGTTTTGTGAAACTGATCACGGATGAAGAGAGACCGGTTCAGATCATTTGGGCCGGGAAACCCTACCCTTTTGATCAAGGGGCTATCGATACTTTCAATGAACTGATACGGATCAGCCATCATTATAAAAATACTGCAGTGATTACCGGATACGAACTTCGACTTTCTCGCCTCTTGAAGCAGGGAAGTGATATATGGCTTAACACACCCCGAATTACGCGCGAAGCAAGCGGTACCAGCGGCATGACAGCCAGTATGAACGGCTCTATTCATTTTTCCATCGATGATGGATGGCATCCGGAGTTTGCAAGGGATGGAAAGAATGCCTTTACCATTCCTTCGGCTGACCCTGATCTCCCTATCGAGGAACAGGATCGGCAGGATTATGAAAACATGATGGATGTTCTAAATAACAAGATCCGTCCTCTCTATTATGACAATCCGGCAGAATGGGTTGAGGTCATGAAAAATGCAATGTCCGAGATCGAAGCTGATTTTGACTCCGGACGTATGGCAAGAGAGTATTATGAACGTATGTTTACAATATAA
>JANTHR010000073.1 GCA_024762315.1 Sulfurovum sp. | reverse complement strand
ATTTTAAAGAATTTTTTATTTTTGTAAGATAGTTTTAATATTATAACATATATAATTGTTTAACATACAAGGAAGTTTAGAATGTTTTTGAAAAAAAGTTCGTCGAAAAAGTCCAAATCGGCTGTAAAAAATATTGTTACTGTCAATGCCTATACTGACAAGAAATATATATTCAAAGGTGATACTTTCCAATCTCTGAATAAGCTCAGTTATAACACTTCAAACTTTATTACATCCTATGTAAGCAATAAAGATATTATAAGTACTACCGTACATCTGAGCCGCAGTATTCCAGAGGAAGACATTCCGGATATTCTTGACATTAAAGCGTATGAAGAACTGGGGCTGGACCAAGCCAGTAACTATATTATTTCGTCAACAGAAATTGAAAATGCAGGCGAAGAGAGGGAATATCATATATTTGTTGCCCAGCCGGAAGTCCTGAATGAACTCTTTTCTCCCATCAAGCAACAAACAAAATATATAGACCTTATTCTTCCTGCACCGCTCCTTTATAAAGCATTATACAAAAAAGAGATATTGGAAGATACCGGTACACACTGTTTTATCTATTTCACTAAGCAGGATGCCTTTGTAACGTTTTATAGAAATGGGGAATATCTTTATTCCAAATCAATAGAATATTCACTCGAGCAGATCTATGAAAAATATTGTGAAATGGTCGGCGAGAAAATTGATGAAAAAGAATTTTTTTCCATATTGGAAGCGGAAGGGCTAAAAACAACCAATAGTGATTATCAGCAGAATTTGATGAAGATCTTCGGTGAAGTATTTATCACTATTAACGATATTGTCATTTACGCAAAAAGAGCTTTTCAGTTAGAAACTATCGATCATATGTATATTGGAAGTGTGCAGGGGCCGATCATAGGATTGGACGAGTACAGTCAAAACTACTTAGGTCTGCAATCTGCAGACCTGAGTTTTAACTATCAAGTAAATAATGATGAATGGTATATAGATCAATTACAATATTTAATGCTGCTTACTTCTTTTGATTACATGGAAGATGAATCTTCTGTTGTTAATCTTACCATGTTCCCGCGTGCTCCGGCCTTTCTCAACCGTGCCGGCGGACAATTCATTGTTGCCACCTTTGCAGCCATATCAGTAGGACTGGCGTATCCACTGGTCTACCTAATCGGTTCGTACATCAATGATGCAAAGATCTATGCACTGAATATTGAAAACAATAAACTTAGTGCTGAAGCAAACAAATATAAGAAGATCCTGAGCGATAAGAAACAAAAAATAAGCGTATTGGATAAAGAGATCGGGAGCCTTTCAAAAAGATATCACGGAAAAACGAAAACACTTACTTCCATTTATGACAAAAAAGTAAATTATCGTCTTAAATCGGGGACCTTTCATATGCTGGCAGAAGATTTGCATAAATTTGGTGTGAATGTCGATAATCTATATAGCAAAGAAGATACCTTCTGGATCTCTCTGGTCAGTTCAGATGATCGAAAACTAACTGAGCTTATCAAGTATATTTCAGATAATCATTTTGATGAGATAGATCAAATAGATATTGAACGAATTCAGAAAGACCCTGAGAGTCATTACTATAAAGGTCTGTTAAAGGTTGATTTAAGATGAAATTCATAGAAGATAAATTAGAAGCGCTCGATGCCTATTTTGCACCTAAAAAAGAGAGTGAGAAATGGTTGGTAATCTTGGGGGTAGCGGGTGTAATTGCCTATTTGGCTTATGCCTATCTTTTACCATATACAGAGAAAATGTACAAAAAGAGTGAAACAAGCAAAAAAAGTATACAAAAAAGTATTGTAGATAACAATACTTACCTTAACTCTATTACCGTAGGCGGTGATCGTGAATTTTATGTTAAGAAATTCGATCGTGATATTGTCACAAAGAAAGATAATATCGTTAGTTTAAATGAAAGAATAAAATTCATTGATACAAATCTTGAAAAACTTTCGGATATGTTGTTTAATCAGAAAAGTTGGTCAAAATTCTTAAATTCTCTGACCAACAAGGCAGAGATCCAAAATGTTGATATTCAGTATATCACCAATAAGTATGCAGACAGCAATGGTAGTTTTGGATATGTGTTGGAAGTTGCGGTGGGCTGTAAAGGTGAATATAAGGGGATTGTAAAATTCATGAATGAATTGGAACAGAATGTTCTGGTTACAGATATCTACGGTACAAAGTTTTCTCTCGATAACAATTCATCGAAGATCGTAGCAGATATCAATATTTCTGTATGGGGGATAAATCATTGATGAAAAAGATTATACTTATAGCTTTATGTTTGACACTTTCATCGTATGCGGACCTTTCTGTTGAACAAATACAACAAATGGTTAGCAAGATACACAAGAAGAGAGAAGGCGTAAAGCTGGAAACACTTGAAACAACAAAAGAACCTTTTGTGCGTTTGCAAGAAGAAAACAATATCACTACCTTTGTCATTCCCGAAAAAGAAGAAGAAGCAAAGTTGCTGCTGCATGCAATTGTGAATGGAAAGGCCTATATCAATGATGGATGGAAAAGCATTGATGATGTTATTATGGGCTATACGCTTAAATATGTAGGAAAAAGAGGTGTGGTACTCAGAAACGGTAATCATATTAAAAAGTTATTTCTGCATGAAAAAAGAAATAATTTCATTACATTAGAAGAAAGGTAAGAGGATGAAAAGAGTAGAAAATTTAGGGGTAAAGGTCATTATGGCATTTTTTATGCTGCTGGGTACTACAAATGCTCTTGCTGCAAGCAGCTGTTCCAATAAATTGTTCAGTGTTACCATAGATAGCAAGTTAACGATCGGTGATGTTATTGACAATCTTGCAGATACTTGCGGTTTAACTGTCATTGTTAAAGATGATGCAGCAAAAAAGAGAATGAATAAAAAACTCTATTATGTAAAGCTGAAGAACAGTACATTAAAAGGTTTTTTAAATACTATTTTGAAAGACAATGATCTTCACTATACATTGAATGGGAATAAACTCAAGATCTCTTATCTTATTACCCGAACATTTCGCATACATTATATTTCGGGTCAGAGAACCGGAAAAAGTAATGCTCATGTAACCATAGCAAATTCAAATAATTCTGCTGCATCGGCCGGTGGTACGACAGGTGGAAGCGGCGGATCAAAAACAGGTATCTCAATAGAGAGTAATGATGAGTTTAAATTTTGGAAAACTGTAGAAAATGAAGTTCAGCGTATTTTGATCGGTGCTGCGGACGGAAGTACGCATTATACGAAAACAGGTGAGGGATGGACAGGCCCGGATGGTCAGGTTTGGGAATATAACCCATTGGCACCTATCATAAATCCGGAAGCGGGTATGGTGACAGTGACCGGTACAGAGAGACAGATCAGCAGAGTAGCAAAATATATACATACTTTGGCTAAACAGATCAAGTCACAGGTACTTATTGATGTACGTATTTTGACCGTGACATTCGATGATAGTAAAACAACCGGAGTTGACTGGTCTCAACTTTACGGCTTGCAAAACTTTACGATCAACTCCCTTGCTATGGCCCAGAAAAATATTTCATCTTTTACTTTTGATAATACTGACGGTATCACAGAAGCAGAATTTGCAGAAGGCACAAGACCCAGAAATGCACAAGTAGTAAATATTACAGGCAATGCAAAAGTAGCTGAGGTTGTAAAATTCCTGGGAACCCAGGGTGATGTTAAATCCATCTCCAGTCCCAGAGTGATGACGCTGAATAATCAACCGGCACTCATTAGTGTAGGTAAAGAGTTGTTCTATAAGATTAAATCCAGCAGTACAACAAGCAGTGGCGGTGGTTCAACCTCTTCTGAAGGTGAATTGGTAGACTCTGTATTTGCCGGTATCTTACTAGATATTACTCCGGAGATTGATACAAACGGACTTATTACACTAAAGATCAATCCATCTATTTCCGATACGGTCAATACAGTAAAAAGTGATAGTGGAGTAAGATCTATTCCGCCTGATCTTGTAAGAAGACAGATTGCATCAGTGATCAAAGTAAAAGACGGACAACATGCTATTCTTGGAGGTTTGATCTCTTCCAAAACAGGAGCAAGGATCAATAAAGTTCCTCTACTAGGAGACCTTCCTCTTTTAGAATATGCGTTTAAACATGAAGAAAAGATCAATACTGTAGAAGAGTTGGTTTTAATTATTACACCACATATTGTTAAGAATTCCAAATCAGTATCATTGAAAGACCTGGGATATACAAAACTTAATGAAAAGTAGATATGAGGCTGCTAAAAATGTTTTCATCGATTCTGTAGATATTGATGATTACATTGAATTAGAATCTTCAGTAATAGCTTATCAGCAATTACAACACAGTATGGATAAGCCACTGAAGATGATATTGCTTTTTGGACGTCCCGGAACAGGGAAAAGTATACTTCTTAACCGGATTGCCGAAAAACTGAAACATCAAAAAGAAATCCATTATTTTGATACACCTGCAGTGAGCGAAAAAGAATTTTTTCATAAATTATTTAAAGTATTGACAAAGAAAGACCTGCCAAAAAATACAGAGGTGAATTTTTCTGCTTTAGTTGATTTCTGTAAGAATTTAAGAGGGAAAAGAGAAATCGTTATCCTGCTTGATGAGGCACAGATGTATGGAGCTGAAATGATGGAAAAGATCAGACTTCTTTCCGATAGCCGTGCGGTCAAATTTGTTGTTTCCCTCCATAAAACGGAAGACGAAGATCTTATTGCCAAAGAACATTTTCAATCCCGCATCTGGGAAGTGATAGAGCTTAAGAATGCGACAAAACAGGATCAAACGACCTATATCCATAAAAAACTTTTGAAAAAAAATCTTTTTGAGATAGCCAACAGTATTAAAGATAAGGATATGAAACTGATCCATACTTTTACAAAGGGGAATTTTAGGGAGTGCAATAAATTACTTTTTACACTTTTTGAAATTTGTGAATATTATGATAAAAATGAGCCTTCTAAAATCAATTACGAACAGATACCGCAAAGAATTATTGAAATGGCAGCATTGAAATTAGGATATATTCATGTATGACATCAAACCGCTAGAAGAAGAATGGAAGAGATATAATAAAAAAAAGAAAAGGCCTCTGTATCTGGGGAGTGCTGCCATTCTTTTCCTCGTCATATTGTCTTTTGCTGCATTGAAATATAATACAGCGGACATCTTTAAGTCCAGTGAGGGAAAAAACGCAGATACTGTGAATAATACTGCAAACAGTCAATCAAGTTCAACCCTCAGAGATAAAGCCTTGACAAAGCTGGAAGTGAAAAAACCCAAAGAAGATATTTTTACAGAGACAAAACCGGTCACTGTAGTATCCGATAATAGCAATCCAATGGAGAGTGCGGAGGATACAGCTGTTTTAAATGATGAAGCAGAGATCAAAAAACCAACGGTAAAAAGAGCAAGAACCAAAGCAGTACAGAAACGTCGCAAGAAGATGCATTTGAATATTATTAAAACGACAAGTGTAAGTGCCTATAAAGATGTAGAAAAACGTTTTTATGAATCACATGATACAGATGATTCACTTTTCCTGGCCAGGAGTTATTATAATAAGGGCAAGTATAAAAAGGCAGAGCACTGGGCATGGGAAACCAATAAGGTCAACGGCCACATAGAAGAGAGCTGGCTGATATTTGCAAGATCCAAAGTAAAACTGGGCCGTAAAAATGAGGCAATTCGTGTTTTAATGTCCTATAGTAAAAGATCAGGTTCCAAAAAAGCAAAAAATCTATTGCTCAAGATTAAAAATGGTGCGCTGTAAATTAGCTTCTGCATTGCAATATCATGGTATACTAAATAGATAAAATAGGAGTAGTCGAATGGTAAAACTCATTGAAATGATGCTTGATGAAAACCTTGTAACAAAGGATGCTATTTCTGCACTGGTCAAAAGCAGGCCACCCAAAAAGATCTCATTTGCCAACCTCATTACTGAAAAAATGATAGATCTGCACACTGTAGAGATATTTTTAACTAAAAAAATAAGACAGGGTGTAATTACCTTAGAACATTTGGAAAAAATTGAAGGCATTAATATTGTTCCGATCATTGAAGCAGTAGCCAAAGTGCTTCATGTGGAATATATTGATTTGGATGACGTGGAAATAGATATGAAGCTTTTTTCACAAGTACCCTATAAGCAACTTATTAAATATAATGCAATACCGGTAGAAGAGACTGATCTTAACGTATTGGTTGTCTTTGATGACCCGTTGGATATGGCTGCACAAGATGCAATACAGCGCCTGTTCCCTAAAAAACCTATAAAGATCGCTATCTCTAAACCTAAACAGATACAGCAGCATTTGCAGCGTTTGGAGATCAATGAAAGTATCAAAGGACTAGTCTCGGATATACGTAAAGATCTAAGCCAAGAGGGAAATATTGATGAGAAGGAGGGTGAGTCTCCCGCTGTATTAAAACTCATTGATATTGTTTTAAAATCTGCTATCTATATCGGAGCAAGTGATATACATATCGAAGCAACGGAAAAAAGCTGTATAGTCAGAGAACGTGTGGATGGCATGTTGCGCCAAAGTTTTACTTTTGACAAAGATATTTTCAATCCATTGGCTTCGCGCATGAAACTTCTTTCAAGTCTGGATATCGCAGAAAAAAGAAAACCCCAGGACGGCAGATTCTCTGCAACGATCAATAGAAGAGATTTTGACTTCAGGGTTTCCACCCTTCCTACGATTTACGGTGAATCAATCGTATTGAGAATTTTGGATAAATCCAAGGCCATGATAAGACTTGAAGATGCAGGTATGAGTAAATTCTGTTATGACAGATTCTCGGAGTCTATTAAAGCACCTTACGGTATCGTCCTGGTGACAGGTCCTACTGGATCAGGTAAGACCACCACATTGTATGGTGCTCTGAATGCGATCAAGGATATTAAAGACAAAATTATTACGGTTGAAGATCCGGTAGAGTATCAAATGAGCGGGTTGCAGCAGGTTCAGGTACGGGCAAATGTGGGTTTAAGTTTTGCAGATGCATTAAAATCCATACTGAGACAGGATCCCGATAAGATCATGATCGGTGAGATACGTGATCAGGAAACGCTTCGTATCGCTATTCAGGCAGCATTGACCGGTCACCTGGTACTTTCAACCCTGCATACCAATGATGCAATTTCTGCGGTCACCAGAATATTGGATATGGGCATTGAAGAGTATTTGGTAAGCGGGGCCCTGGTTGCAATTCAGGCACAGAGATTGGTCCGTAAAATATGTACACATTGCAAAAAAGAGACAACGCTGCCTGAAACGCTTTTGAAAGATGTAAAGCAGTATCTGCCTGAAAATCCTACTTTTTATGTTGGAGAAGGATGTAAAGAGTGTGGACATAGCGGATATGCAGGAAGAGAGATGATCTCTGAAGTTTTAACGGTCAGTGAAACATTCTCTCGTATGATTGCACGAGGTGCGTCTAAAGAAGAGATGACCAAACAGGCTATGGAAGAAGGGTTTATCAATATGTTTGAAGACGGTGTACATAAGGCACTGGAAGGCAAAACGACCATTGAAGAAATTTATAGGGTAGCGAGGTTATAATGGGATACTTTAATGTTACGATCATGGATAAGGGGAAAAAGAGGGAAGAACTGATTAAAGCAGATTCCCGAATGGCTGCAATCAAATTGGCAAAAAATAAATTTCCCACAACTATGGTGATGAAAGCAATCGAAACGTCAGCACCTCTTGAAGATAGTATATCGGAATTATTTGACGGGCTTAAAAAATCTTTTAAAACAAAAATACCTCTTAATGATAAAATATCTACGATCAGACAGATCGCCGTGATGACCGATGCGGGCATTGCAATTAATGATACTCTGGAAGATGTAGCCGACAATACCCATAACAAACAGCTCAAAGAGATCTATACAAAAATAAACAGTGATATTAATGCCGGTAACAGTATGTCCGATGCAATGGAGCCTTATGCAGAAGAATTTGGGCATGTGGCATTGGCAATGACCAATTTGGGGGAGAGAACAGGTAACATCTCTGAGTCTTACCATAAACTTGCAGATATCCTGGAAAATATCAGGGATAATACGGCCAAGTTCAAAAAAGCAATCCGTTCTCCGCTGATCACCCTGGCTGCAATGGGTATTGCTTTTACGATATTGATCATGGTTGTTGTACCGAAATTTAAGGATATTTTCGCCAAATTCAAAACTGAACTGCCGTTACCTACACAGATACTGCTCAAATTAGAGTGGGCATTCAGCAATTACGGGATATTGATTTTAGCGATTTTAATTGCTGCGGTCTTTGCAGTGAAATATTTATATAAAAACAATAGAGATTTTAAATACAATATGGATAAGATGATGATACATCCTAAATTTTATCTTATCAATAAAGCGATATTCCTCTCTACTATGCATAAGTACAATCTGGTTTTTGGAGAATTGGTAAAGTCGGGTATTCCTGTATCTGAAGCGCTGAGTACGGCTGTGGGCATGGTTGACAACCTGGCCATCAAAGAGCAATTGCTCACGGTCAATGCAAATATCGGTCGAGGTATGAACCTTGCCGAAGCTTTTGAAATTACAGGTTTATATGAGAATATGCTTTTGCAGATGATCAAAGCAGGGGAAGCAGGTGGTCAATTAGATGCAATGATGGATAAAGTCACACAATATTATGATATGCAATTCCAGGATCTTATTGACAACCTTTCAACATATATAGAACCTATTATGATGTTCTTTATTGCAGGGCTGGTGCTTTTGATGGCACTTGGTATCTTTATGCCGATGTGGGATCTTGGTAAAGCGGTTAAAGGCTAAAATAAAAGAGAAGAAAGAACCGTCTTTCTTCAGGCTCTGTGTTATAAAAACAGTTAAAGTCTATGATGTTTAATGGCTTTTTCCAGATCTTCGGGGGTATCTATCCCGAAACTTTCCGTGTCGACTTCTATCATGGCTACCCTGTAGCCATGATAGAGTGCCCGGAGTTGCTCCAGTTTTTCTATCTCTTCAAGCGGGGCAGGGCTAAGGGTACAAAATTGCTGTAAAGATCTTGCAGTGAAACCGTAAATTCCCAAATGCCCCTTATAGCTATCAAAATGATGATCCCTGGGATAGGGTACTTTTGCTCTGGAGAAATAGAGTGCTATATTATCAATGTCTGTTACAACCTTGACAATGTTGGGATCATCGGCTTCAGGATTGGAAATGGTTTTATAGCAAGAATTCATCATGATATGTTCATTGCCTCTGTTGCTTTTTGTCAGATCATAAACAGCCTGTACTACATCCGTTTCTATAAACGGTTCATCTCCCTGAACATTGATAATGATCTCGTCTGTCCCCAACCCCAGTTTTTGTGCTGCTTCGGATATGCGATCCGTACCGCTTTGATGCGCAGATGACGTAAGTACAGCCTCAATGTTGTGTGCTTTGGCGATATCTATGACATCCTGTGAGTCTGTTGCAATCACAACACTATCTATATCGTTTACAGTCATTGCCGTGCGGATGACCATGGGAACCCCTCCTATGTCTGCTAGAACTTTATTGGGAAATCTGCTTGAACCAATGCGTGCAGGAATAATAATCATACAATATCCTTCTGTGTTTATAATTCTAATCTTACACTTTATATGCTAAGATACAAGCCTTAAAGGACGATGATGAAACAAGCACTTTTTCTTCTTAATATGGGC